>NZ_JBJEIH010000060.1:28973-38881 GCF_051876855.1 Bifidobacterium sp. | reverse complement strand
TGGTATCCGATTGCCGTGCGACCCAACAGTCACACCACAGGCAAATACCACGCCGTCGGAACCGGAAACCGCCAATACCCGCCCGCCATGCGACCAGCCAGTCGCACCACAGACAGATACCACGCCACAGGAACCAATAAGAACCCATACCGAACAGCCATGCGACATCTCAGTCACACCGCAGGCGGATACCCCCACCATCAGCCCCTGCCACACCCACAATCGGCCCGCCGTGCGACCCAACAGTCGCACCACAGGCAAATACCCCACCATCGGAACCGGAAACCGCCAATACCCGCCCGCCGTGCGACCCAACAGTCACACCACAGGCAGATACACACAGCCCCCACCAACACAAAATCCCGCCATCCGTAACGGTAACGGATGGCGGGATCCTGTTGGCTTGGTCTACCGGCAGGTCAGGCTACAACCCGGCCGCCGATACACCACGTGGCCACGTGGCGAATCAGAACTCGCGGTTGGCGCGGTAGAACTTGATCAGGCCCTGGGTGGAGGCGTCCTGGGCGGCGAGCGCATCGTCGTCCTTGGAAATCGCCGGGGTGATCTGCTTGGCCAGCTGCTTGCCGAGCTCGACGCCCCACTGATCGTAGGAGTCCAGGCCCCACACCGTGCCTTCGACGAAGGTGA
The DNA here is from genome assembly GCF_051876855.1 of Bifidobacterium sp. Lineage (GTDB taxonomy): Bacteria > Actinomycetota > Actinomycetes > Actinomycetales > Bifidobacteriaceae > Bifidobacterium. Next base: position 38,233 of record NZ_JBJEIH010000060.1, on the reverse strand, counting down.
TGTGCTCGTACAGGGCGATCAGCTCGCCGAGCGAGAACGGGGTCAGCGCCACGCCGAAGATCGACGTGGTCGGGCGGTTGCCGGTGAACACGCGGGCCGGGACGATGTCCTCAGGCGTGCCCTCGGCGCGCACCTCGTCGGCGGTCTTGCCGAACGCGAGTGCCTTGGTCTGCGCGAGGAAGTTGCCCAGGAACAGCTCGTGCACGTCCTGGTCGCCGTCCTTGGTCGGGTTCGGGGTGTTGACGAACGCGATGAAGTCAGCCGGAATCAGCTGCGTGCCCTGGTGGATCAGCTGGTAGAAGGCGTGCTGGCCGTTGGTGCCCGGCTCGCCCCAGAAGATCTCGCCGGTGTCGGAGGTGACGGGGGTGCCGTCCCAGCGCACGGACTTGCCGTTGGATTCCATGGTCAGCTGCTGCAGGTACGCCGGGAAGCGGTGCAGGTACTGGTCGTACGGGAGCACCGCGTGGGATGCGGCGTGGAAGAAGTTGCGGTACCACACGTTGAGCATGCCGAGCAGCACGACCACGTTCTTGTCGAACGGGGTGTTGGCGAAGTACTCGTCGATCTCATGGAAGCCGTGCAGGAACTCCTCGAAGCGGGCCGGGCCGAAGACCACGGCGAGGGAGGTGCCGACAGCGGAATCCACGGAGTAGCGGCCGCCAACCCAGTTCCAGAAGCCGAAGGCATTGGACGGGTCGATGCCGAACTCCTCGACCTTCTCCAGGTTGGTGGAGACGGCGACGAAGTGCTTCTTGATGGCGTCGGCGTTCTGCGCGTCGGAACCGTCGATGGCGCCCTTGGCCTTGAGCTCTTCGAGCAGCCAGGTGCGGGCTTCGCGGGCGTTGGTCAGGGTTTCCAGCGTGGTGAAGGTCTTGGAGACGATGATGAACAGGGTGGTCTCCGGGTCGAGGCCCTTGGTCTTCTCGGCCAGATCGTTCGGGTCGATGTTGGAGATGTAGCGGGCGGAGATGCCGGCATCAGCGTACGGCTTGAGCGCTTCGTACACCATGACGGGGCCCAGGTCGGAACCGCCGATGCCGATGTTGACCACGGTTTCGATCCTCTTGCCGGTGACGCCCTTCCACTCACCGGAGCGGACCTTGTCAGCGAAGGCGTAGATGCGGTCGAGCGTGTCGCGCACGTCCTTGACGACATCCTGGCCGTCGACGATGTACTTGCCCTCATCTTCGACCGGGCGACGCAGCGCGGTGTGCAGCACGGCGCGATCCTCGGTGTTGTTGATGTGCACGCCGGTGTACATGGCCTTGGTGCGCTCGTCAAGCTTGACGGCCTTGGCGAGGTCGGCGAACAGCTTCAGGGTTTCCGGCTTGATCAGGTTCTTGGACAGATCGAAGTGCAGGTCGCCGGCATCGAAGCTCAGCTGGTCCACACGGCTCGGATCCTCGGCGAACCACTTCTTGAGGCTGATGCCTTCGTTCTGCAGCTCGTCGTAGTGCTTCTGCAGGGCAGCCCACTCAGGAGTCTTGGTGGCGTCAACTGGCGGATTGATGGCCATACTTGGTCCTTTCTTCATAATCGAAGCGATATCTTCCCGCTTGTGTGACAGGCACGCAGCACGGAATGACATCGTTTGCTTCCATGTGACAAGATACTCACAAAATAGGACAGAACCGGACAGCCCTCGATGCCGTCCGGGCGAAGCCGGTCACAGCAGCTCGTCACGGCCTTCCTGTCGCAGATGCGCCACCATATTCTTGACTTCCTGGCTGCGTGCACGCGGCGCGACGAGCAAAGCATCCGGCGTGTCGACTACGACCATGTCGTTCACGCCGAGCAATGCAATCGTTCGTCCTGCGGCGGGCACCACCACATCGCCGGCGGAATCGATATAGGACACGTTTTCGCGATCGCCGAGAATCTTGATGTTCTGCTGGTTCGCGCTCGGCAGCAATGCGGCGACGGAATTGAAATCGCCGATATCATCCCAACCGAAATCACCCGGGATCATCGCCACGCCGCCCTGCACGCTCAGCGGTTCGGCGACCGCGTAATCGAATGCGATTTTCTCGATGCCCGACCAGTGAGTCGCCATCGCCTCGTCGACCGCATCACCGCCGGCAAGGTACGCGTCCGCGATAGCTGAAATCGCGTCGTACATACGCGGCTTGTATTCACGCAAGTGGCCGAGCAGCACATCCGCGCGCATCACGAACATGCCGGCGTTCCAACGGTATTCGCCGGTGGACAAGTAGGCCTGGGCGGTCGCGGCATCGGGTTTCTCAACGAACCGCTCGACCAGCCGTGCACTCGGGGCTTCGGGCACGTCCGCGGCCAGGGAACGGCCCTGATGGATGTAGCCGAACGCCGTGGACGGGCGGGACGCAGCGATGCCGATGGTCGTCACATAGCCGGCGCGCGCAGTGGCGACGGCCTCACGGACCGCGCGGGCGAAGGAGGCAGCGCCACGAATCACATGGTCCGCGGCGAACGACCCCACCACGACGCGCTCGCCATGGCGACGCGCCAACACGGCGGCGGCAAGGCAAATCGCGGCAGTGGAATCGCGCGGAACCGGTTCGGCGAAGATGTCGTTGCCGTCAAGTTGCGGCAGCTGCTCGCGGATCGCCGCGACATGCCGCCAACCCGTACTCACCGTGACATGGCCCCGCCCCGCAACGCGTTCCAGCCGGTCGTAGGTGGATTGGATCAGCGTGCGACCCTGGCCGAGCAGATCGTAGAGGAATTTCGGTTTGGCCTCACGGCTCAGCGGCCACAGGCGGGTTCCCGTGCCGCCGGCGGGAATCACCGCGTAGAAATCCTGATTTTCATTCGCTTCCGCGCGCCCGCTCAGCGACTGCGGCTCCTGCCGTTCCGTCGTCGCCACGCCCGGAGTATCTTGCGGTTCACCGTGCTGTGCATTCTGTGCATTCGCGTCGATCATGCTGCTCATGGCTCCATTGTGGCACAAGCGTATGGCACAGGAATGCGGTATAGAAATACTGCGATGCTGATGACGTGTGCTTCCAATCACGAACTTCTGGCATGTTGTGAGGCCGGGGACGCGATTCCGAAGGAAGAATGTTTGAGGGGACGAAATCCGCGAAATGGAATGTCGCAGAACGGAATGTACACAGAACGGAGTGTGCACAGAACGTAATGCACACAGAACGGCAAAAATCTCAATATCTCGACGATTTACACCATGTCATCGAGATTTTCAGAACAAAGTCTCAATATCTCCTCGCAAATCCGGATTTTCCCGATTTATTGAGATTCCGCACTCGGCATCACAGACGGCGAGCAGTAAAGAATCGTTGAAATTCCAAGCTTTTTCACGACTAACCATCATGCTCGACGCATCGAGAAATCTCAATATCTCGTCTAAATTGCCGTTTGCGCGAGTCGTTGAGACTTTTTTCGAACAATCTCTCAACATCGCGGCTCGAACGGGAGATATTGAGACTTTGGTATGGTGCCCGGGCAATCGGCGTCGGGTGCTCAAGGCGGAATGGATACGGAAACGAATGGCATGAGTCGAAGCATGTCGAGACAGCGGACTTGCATCCCGTGTCCTTGCCGGCCGCAGGGGATGGAACCGAGTTTGCCGTGCAGGCCGGGGGTTGTCAATCGCGCGTATGCCAAGGCATACGCCGTATGCCGGAAGCAAGCGCCCGGCAGGCCTGATATGCCGGTAGCGGGGCGCCGCGTATGCCCGGGTATGCGCGGGCCGGCGAATGCCAGGCGATCTCGTCGTTCCCCGGCACCTTCCGTCTGGTTGTGTATGCCGCCGCATACGCGAAGAAATGGAATGCCTGAAGCAATACCCTTGGTTCCTATATGTCGGGAAAGACGAATTGATGATGCGGCTTGATGCGTGGCTTCAGACGCGGTTGACCATGACGTTGCCGGATGCGGCTTACGGTTCCGGCGTCGGACCGACTGTTATGTCGCTGCAGATGAGGGGTGTTCGATAAAAGCCTGAAGCAATGACTGAAACGGCTGGAAAGGCCAAAACGACGGGAAAGCTGAAAATGCAGGGATCTGAAAGCGCTGGAAAGACCGGAAAGACCGGAAAAAAATGAGGAGGCTCTCAGGCCTCCTCATGATCGTCATCGTTGTCACTGTCTTCCGACATCAGTCGGTCGAGCGCGGCGAGCGTCGAATCCATTCTGAGTATTTGCTCAGTCATGGTCTGTCCTTCCTTTCTCGATTGATGATGGTTGGATGCGTCGGGATTATCCGGCAATGCGCATGAATCGCGCAATCATGAATATACCCGACCGGCGCTTCGGCTGCGTGAACGGAAGGCTGATTTCACGGTAATTTTACGAAATGATTGCGTAACCAACCGGTTGATGACAACGTTTCTATCCTTGTGAATGCCAGCATCCTATCGGTATGCGAGGATGCCGGCAGAAGCGCAACCGCCATCGTTTGCAGTGGTGATTGGCGAGTGTGTTTCGCTGTGCGCGCAGAGGGATTCATGGAGCGTGCCGTGTTGAATGCGTGTGATGCACTGCAGCAAGCGGGTTGCAAGAGTGAATCGGCTGCGCGTCCACGACCACGGAATCGGGGGCGCGATTCGTGCCGTCTGACCGAAATCGTGGGCAAACTGTGGGCACAACGTGGGCAACACATTGCGTCGTGGCGTGCAGTTCCCGTTATCGGCATGATTTTGATTGTGCTTTCGGAGCTTTCGGATGTTGCACGATTTGGGGCTCCGCCAATAGTCGTGCCGTTGTGCGTCAGCGTGTTTCGCTTGGAATTCTGCGGTTGCCTGCGGTCTGATGCGGCTGGCTTGGCCCGGTGGTACATTGGACAGGTCGCGCGCGTGGCGGAATTGGTAGACGCGCAGGATTTAGGTTCCTGTGACTTTGTCGTGAGGGTTCAAGTCCCTTCGCGCGCACTGGTGTATGTGCCCCGGCATCGGCAGAATGATTGCGATGATTGTCTTGGGGCTCATACCAAGGGAAATTGGTGCGACAACGCCGTCGATTTTGCAATATCTGGAGGTTCCGGTATAGTAAAGGACTTGTGCGCGAGGAGCGTATGCTTCTCGGGCAACACGCCACTTTAGCTCAGTCGGTAGAGCGGCTCACTCGTAATGAGCAGGTCGACAGTTCGATTCTGTCAAGTGGCTCCGGTACGGCACGTCGTTGGGCGTGCCGTTTTGTTTTACCCTTTTTCGCATGCAATGGCATCCGTCAAGCCGTGGGAAATGGGTTGCATCACAAAATGTGTGTCTGGCGCGACGGCTCGGTAATGAGTGTGCCGATCATTGTTTTTCACAAACTGGTTACGCTGGGCGAGGTGCTAGCGTAACCAGTTTGTGGAGTGATTGACTGAACCGAGGCATCGGGTTGAGGGACAACGGATGTGTCCGGTGACGAGCATGCGACGGCGTTGGATGGTGCTACCGCCGATATGCCGGATGAATAAGCGCACGATGAATCACCTCACGACACGCTTACTGTCATCAGGACTCAGTCACATCATGAGCACCACGTTTTTTCCTATACGACCGAAAACGCAGCCTACAGCAACGTCTCGGGCACTATTCCACCACGCCCGCACGCACGCCGCACTCACACCCGCACACCCCACCGCACGACGGACACATCCCGCGCGCCGACGCAGCCGAATCCTATGATGAACAGCGTCACCGTCCGTCAGACATCGCAACATCGCAGGGAGGAAAGACGTGCACACACTCATCCAACCGGTCACCCTGCTGCTCATCATCATGGTGGGCTACGCGTTCAAACGCTTCGGACTGTTCGGGTCGCGCGATTACCGGGTGTTGCAGACCGCGGAGTTCGATCTCATTTTGCCCGGCGCCATCATCTACTCGTTCGCCACGCAGCCGCATGACATCCGCCTGCTGTGGATTTCGCTCTTCGGGTTCGCCGCAGCCGCGGTACCACCCATGCTGATTTTCCTGTTTACCCGTCACCGCCCGGTTTCCCAGCGCGCTTTTATCATGCTCAACGGCGCCGGATTCAATGTCGGCTGCTTCTGTTTCCCCGTATTGCAGGCATTTTACGGGTCTGCGGCGTTGGTGCCTGCCGCGATGTTCGACGTCGGCAACTGCATCATGGTGGCAGCCGGGACGAATGTGCTCACCCAGACGCTGCTGCATATCGCGCCGGGAATGACGCTTGCCGAGCAGCACGCGGGCGACGCGCCGACGCTGCCCTACCGACGCCCGTCAGACCGGGATGCCAAACGACTCGCCCGGCGCACGTTGGGGCGTCGTATCGTGCGCGGATTCGTCTCATCGGTATCGTTCGACGTGTATATGGTGATGATCGTCCTGATGATCGCGGGCGTCCGCATTCCGTCCGGTATCGCCGATATCGCGCAACCTTTCGCCAACGCGAACTCACTGTGCGCGATGCTCATGGTCGGCATGCTCATGGACGTGCCGGCCGGCCATGCGGATGTCCGAGCCGTAGCTGAGGTGTTGTTGTGGCGGCTGCCGTGCGGCATCGCGTTCGCCGCAGCCGCTTGGTTCCTGCTGCCGTTCGGCGCCGAGGTACGGCAGGCGGTCGCGCTGTGCTGCCTCGCCCCGATTGCGGTGTTCTCCACGATGTTCACCGACAAGGTGCTGGGCAATGCGCGGCTTGCCGGGTTCTCGCTCGCGTTGACCGCAGTGGTGTCGTTGACATTGATGACCGTTGCGCGGATGGCGCTGCTCGGCTAAGTCGTTTATGAGCCCCGGAGCGTAATCCCCCTACCGCGTCACCAGTTGCGCGATGGCCGGAACCAGAGCCTTCAATGCCTTGCCGCGGTGCGATATCGCGTTCTTCTCATCCGCGCTCATCTCGGCGGATGTCAGTTCGGGGCCGCCCGACACCCGGGCAGGCTGATCATCCGGCACGAACAGCGGATCGTAGCCGAAACCATGCTCCCCGCGCGGCTTGCGGATAATGCGGCCGGGCATCTCGCCGATTTCCACGTGGTCGGAGACAATCGGATGCAGTCCGTCGGCGTCCGCACCCGGCCCGGGCACTGCGAGCGCCGCCGCACAACGGAACCGGGCCGTGCGCTTGTCGTCGGGGATATCAGCAATCTGCTTGAGCAACAGCTCGTTGTTCGCCGCATCATTGCCGTGTTCACCGGCCCAGCGGGCGGACAGGATGCCGGGGGCCGCGCCCATTACGTCAACAATCAGCCCGGAATCGTCGGCAATCGCGGGCATGCCGGAACGTTGTGCGACGAACCGCGCCTTGAGCAGCGCGTTCTCTTGGAAGGTGACGCCGGTCTCGACCGGGTCGGGCAGACCAAGCGAGCCCGCGGAGACGAGTTCGATTGGCGCGCCAGCGAGGTCTTCTACGAGAATTCGGCGGATTTCCGCGAGTTTGCCTTCGTTATGCGAGGCGACGACGATGGTGAGTGCCAACGTGATTCCTTTCATCGATTTGGGTTGGGTTGCGCGCGGCGGCGGCCGGATTGGTCGGTCCAGAACCAATCACCCGGAACCAATCGGCTCGAAACCGACCAGCCTGAGGCAAAATCAGCCTGAAACCAATCAGTCCTGGGCGAGCGCCGCAGCCTGGGCGGCTTGCAATTCGCGGTTGCCCTTTTCGGCAAGGTCAAGCAGGATCCCGAGCTCCGCGCGCGTGAACGGGCGATGCTCAGCGGTGCCTTGAATCTCAATGAACGTGCCGGAACCGGTCATGGCAACGTTCATGTCGGTCATCGCCTTGCTGTCCTCCACATACGGCAGATCCAGCATCGGCTTGCCGTCGATCACGCCGACAGACACCGCGGACACCGCATCCTTAATCACCTTGTCAGCGGATTTGATGTGCCCGTTCTTTTCGGCCCAACGCAACGCGTCGACGAGCGCGACATACGCACCGGTAATCGATGCGGTACGCGTGCCGCCGTCTGCCTGCAGAACATCGCAATCCAACTGAATCTGGTTCTCCCCCAGCGCTTTCATATCGATGACGCCGCGCAGGCAACGCCCGATCAGACGGCTGATTTCATGGGTGCGGCCGCCGATCTTGCCTTTGACGGATTCACGATCGGTGCGTTCCGAGGTGGCGCGCGGCAGCATCGCGTATTCCGCGGTCACCCAGCCCAGTCCACTGTCCTTGCGCCAACGCGGCACGGACGGCGTGAAGGTCGCCGTGCACATGACGCGCGTATGCCCGCATTCGATGAGCACCGAGCCCTCCGGCGGTTCGGTGAAATGCCGGGTGATGCGCACCGGGCGAAGTTCGTTGACTTTCCGCCCGTCCGCGCGGGTGAGGTTCATATCGACTTCCAAGGCGAGCCGTGATTGCGCGTCGTCCTTAGTATCCGTCTCGTTCTCGTGCGCCAAATCCGTCTGTGTCATGTCTGCCTCGCGTTCTTTTCTGCAATTATCTGCAATGTGCCGGGCCTACCGGCGTATCATCCTTCGTACGCTCTCAACCTAGCACAGCGCAACGCCCGCATGTCCGAGACAGTCGCCGTGCGGCACCGTTCACTGCGAGCGCAACAGCGACTTCTCAGGCAGAATCCGGTCAACGAGGAACACGGCGAGCGCGACCAGCAGGAATCCGATGACAAGGCCCACGATGTTGACAATGAACTGGCTCCACCCCAGTTGCCCCAAATCGATGAAGGTGTACGGGTACGGGTTGCCGCCAACCGACGGGCCCGAATGCGGCCACAACTGCGCGCGAATCACCACAAAGGCGAGATAAATCGGGAAGTAGCCCATCCAGCTGAGCACATAGCTTGGTTTGAACCGCCGGTGCTGGTCGAACAGCAGAAAATCAACCACGGCCATGACCGGTGCGATGCGATGCAGCATCGTATTGGTCATGATGCCGAGCACTTGGGGCACATAATGCGGGTCATCTGGTGGCATGAGCAGGAACGCGACCAGCGCGGTGATGATTGCGTACACCGTTAGGCAGCCTTTGAGCCATGCGGGCGGTTGAATGCCTTTGAGCAGGCTCGCGGTGCCGGACCACAGCATGACGATGCCGAGCATGAACCCGGTTTGGAATGTGAAATACACCCATCGATTGGGAATCGTCCACGCCTCGTATGTGCCGACGAAGCACAGCGCGGCGATTGCCAGACGCCAGACACCCGCAATGAATCTCATACCGTCAGCTTACGCCCGCCCCGCCTCACCGTCGGCACAACCCTCTGTCGACACTCACCCCCCCTCAGCGTCGGCAGACCCTTCCACCGACGCTTGCACGGCGAGTGCCGTCGGACTACGCTAACCGGCAACGGACCCAATCACGAGAACATCACGAGAAGGACAAATCATGGTTGATTACTCACCGGCA
>NZ_JBJEIH010000060.1:9150-28873 GCF_051876855.1 Bifidobacterium sp. | reverse complement strand
CCCAATCACGAGAACATCACGAGAAGGACAAATCATGGTTGATTACTCACCGGCACTGATGACCGACATGTACGAATACACCATGCTGGACGCCGCGCTCAAGGACGGAACCGCAAACCGCCCATGCGTCTTTGAAATCTTCACCCGGCATCTGCCCGAAGGCCGCCGCTACGGCGTGCTCGCCGGCACCGGGCGCATCCTCGACGCGCTTGAACACTTCCATCTTGATGATGACGACCTCGCGTTCCTCGCCGACCGCAAGATCGTAAGCAAGGAGACGCTCGACTGGCTCAAGGACTTCCGCTTCACCGGCTCAATCAAGGGGTATCGCGAAGGCGAGATGTTCTTCCCGAATTCGCCGGTCCTGCAGGTCGAAGGCACCTTCGGCGAGTGCACGCTGCTCGAAACCCTGCTGCTGTCCATCCTCAACTATGATTCCGCCGTCGCCTCCGCAGCCTCCCGCATGGTCAGCGCCGCCAAGGACCGCCCCTGCATGGATATGGGCGGCCGGCGAACCAACGAATGGGCCGCGGTCGCCGCAGCACGCGCGGCGGTCGTCGGCGGCTTCCAAGGCACCGCGAACCTGCTGGCCGCCCAGCTGTACGGCCTCAAAGCCATCGGCACTGCGGCCCACTGCTTCACTCTCGTGCATGACAGCGAGCGCGAGGCCTTCGAATCGCAGATCAACGCGCTCGGCAAGGGCACCACACTGCTGGTCGACACGTACAACATCGAAGAAGCCGTGAAAACCGCCGTCGAAGTTGCCGGCCCCGACCTCGGCGGTGTGCGCATCGATTCGGGCGACCTGGCCGCGATGGCGCAACGCGTGCGCAACGAACTGGATGCCCTGGGCGCGACTTCCACGACCATCACCGTCACCAACGACCTCGACGAATACGCGCTCGCCGCGCTGCAGACCGCACCGGTCGACTCCTACGGCGTGGGCACGATGCTCGTCACCGGGTCCGGCGCCCCGACCTGCGCGATGGTCTACAAACTGACCGAACGCGAGAACGCGGACGGCATCATGGAGCCGGTCGCCAAGAAATCCAAGGACAAGGCGACCGTCCCGGGGCGCAAGCTCGCCTACCGCTCCTATGAGTACAATCTCGCGGATTGTGAACACGTCATTTCCGGGTCCGAAAGCAAGCTGGCTGGATTCCACGCGCCCGAGGATTGGAAGGACCTGCTCGTGCAGTACGTCGATCATGGCGAAATCAACCATGATTACCAGGGCCATGACGCGATTGTCAACGCACACAACTACCGCGCGAAGGCGTTGGCGGAGCTGCCGATTACCGCGCAAAGCCTGATGAAGGGCGACCCGGCGATTCCAACCGAGACGACGGTGCTGTGACTGTGACTGATGCCAACCAGCGCCATCATCGCTGCGATTAGTGCTGGCAGTGCAATGATTGTCACAGTTCCCGCGATGCGGTGAGCAGGTGCTCAATCAGCGCATGGTCTTGCATCCATACGCACGATGGGCCGGCTGCGGGGACGTTTCAACGCCCCACAGCCGGCCCATCGTATTCGTATTGATATCGTTTGCACGCGGGAAAGTGTGTCGGCAGGAAACTGGGCTCACTCGCCCCCGTTACCGGCGCCGCCCATCATCTGCTCATAGATGCGCTTGCATTCCGGGCATACCGGATACTGCGACGGATCATGCTTCGGCACCCAGATTTTGCCGCACAACGCGACCACCGGACGACCGGTCAGGCGGGACTGCTCCATGCGGCGCTTGGAGACGTAATGCGCGAAACGGTCGGCATCGCCGTCATCAGTGCCTTTGAGCTTCTCTTCTGCTTGTGGGCGCTCCAACACCGCCGTGCCGGTCGCGGAATCCGGATTCGACAGCGGAGAGACGGCCTCATCCGCGTCACGTGCGGTCAGCCCCGCCACGGAACCCGCAGCGGAACTCGCCGTCCGCAGCATATCGCATGGCTCTTCTACGAGCATATTCTTGTTGTCGCTGATGCTTTCCCCGTACCTGTTCATGAGTTACCGCCTTCCACCGGATTGTCGTCGATGCCACCATCATAGTCACGCGAGATACCGACGGCGGCGGCACATCGCAGAAAGCGCCCACGGCCCGTCGCCCTGCCACCTTCTACCGACACTGACGACCCACTCACCGTCAGCTCAACCCTCTACCGACGCTCACAGCCAACTCACCGTCGGCAGAAACAGCAGCGCGACCTTCTACCGGCGCTGAGACAGCTGACGCCCCGGGCGGGAAACGCGGTACGCTTGTGCTATGACTATCGCAGTATGCCCCGGCTCGTTCGACCCGGTAACCGCCGGACATCTTGACGTTATCCGACGCTGCTCGCGCTTCTTCACGCAAGTGCATGTGGTCGTGGCCGTCAACGCAGCGAAAACACCGATGTTTTCCGAACACACCCGGGTTGATATCATCCGTCAGGCACTCGGCGGGACATGCGACAACGTGACCGTCGCATCCACCGACGGCCTCATCACCGATTACTGCAAGAAAGTCGGCGCGACCGTCATCGTCAAAGGTCTGCGGCAGAACGGCGATTACGAGGCGGAACTCGGCATGGCGCTCGTCAACCGCAAACTCGCCGACGTAGAAACTCTGTTCCTGCCCGCCGACCCGGTGCTTGAACACATTTCCAGCTCCGTCGTCAAAGATGTCGCCCGCCATGGTGGCGATGTGACCGGCATGGTCCCCGATTGCGTCATCCCCTTGCTCGAACGGGCGCTGCACGAAGAAGAACAGGAACGACAAGCCAGTCAAGTCGGGAAATAACCGGTAACACACCGCGGCAAAACGACCCCGACACCGACGGCATATCGCCTACGATAGAGGAAGACGCAACGACGTGGCAGCAGGACATTACGCAGCGGCGAGCGCGACCGACCGTACGCCGACACTGACAGCCACAGGACACCACAGGTAGCAAGGAGACAGCATGACAGGCGAGGAAGCCAACAACGCCAACGATCCTCAGCACGCGACCGATACCGGCGACGGTCAGACGGGCACTCCGGCAAGCAATCCGGCAAGCGAACCAGCCAGCGCGTCAGCCAGCATGTCAGCAAGCACCCAGATTCCCACGCAACACCAGACCACGCCACTGTCGGCATCGGCACCATCCGCCGACGCCAGGCAAGACGCACCCGCCGCGGGTGGCGCCCCGGGCACTGCCCCCCATGACGGCAACACTCGTACCGCACAAGTCACAGAACACCCAGAAAACACGAAACCGACGGCGAAACCGGTGTTCTCCCCGTTCGACATGTCTTCCCTGCCGGATTTGCGCGACCCGTCGAGCCGCGGCGGCGCCAACTCGAACACACCTTCGGACGACGACCACGCCGATGCTTCCGCCGGCCGCAATGATGCGCGCGCCAATGCGCAACGCAACCCACATGCCGCCGACCCGCACGCCCTTGACCCGCACGACGATCCGGAAGACAAGAGCCGCGCGGAATTCACCACCGTCTACGACATCATCGACTCTCTTGAACAGCAGCTTGACGAGGCAAAAAGCAGCATCTTCACCCCTTCCCAAGTCAGAATTGACCGCGACGCATTCGCCAGCCAACTCGACGAACTGAAAACCATGCTGCCCGTCCAGCTGGAACGCGCCTCGGCGCTGATGCGCGAAGCGGAACGCCGTCTCGAAAACGCGCAAACCCAAGCGAACGCCGTCGTATCGTCGGCGCAAAGCCGCGCCGCGGACATCGTGCGGGATGCCCAGGAGCAGGCACAGTTCCTCGCCGGGCAGGACAACATCACCAATATCGCGAAGCAGAAGGCGCGTGCTATCCTCGACCAGGCACAAACACAAGCCGACAAACTCACCAGCGGCGCCAACCAGTACTGCACCGATGTCATGCAAGGCCTGCAAGACCAGCTCGACAAGCTCAGCCAAGACGTACGGGGCGGCCTGACAGTACTCGACCAGCGCGAACGCGAAGCGAGCGCACGGCTTGACCACATCCAATCAGACGACTATCCGGAGGCTTGATATGGCACGTCCAGAAGATTCAGCATGGGCAGTATCCGTGGCGCAAGTCGCCTCACGACCGGGGCAAAGCTCCCCCGTGGAAGCGGACTTCCCCGCCCCGAGCGGAATCGGCGACGCCATTGTCGGCGTAACCGAAGGTGAACCGGTTCATGTGAACGGGGCGTTCGACTCCATCGTTGACGGTCTGGTATTCCACGCCCACGTCACCGCCCCCGTCCACGCGGAATGCACCCGCTGCCTCAAACCACTGCAACACGACTGGGGCACCGACGTCACCGCGTTCTTCCCATACTCCTACAAGGAAGAGGAAGCGGACGACGACACCGACATCATCGCCGGAGAAGAGGAATCCGAAGATACCTACCCGCTCAGCCCCGACGGGTGTTTCGCCGATCTCGAGGCCCTACTACGCGACACCTTCGCCGAAAGCCTGCCGCTGCAACCGCTGTGTCAGCCCGACTGCAAAGGCTTGTGCCCGCAATGCGGTATCAACCTCAACGAGCACCCCGAACACAAGCACGACACCACGGACATCCGATTCGCGGCGCTCGCCGGGCTCAAAGAACAGCTTGAGCGGGAGACGAAGGACCAGTGACCGGCGCCATGCCGCCCCGATGGACGTTGTACGAGCTATGCGGTACAATTCTGAACGCTTAAGCTCAATCGTTCGAACGAAATAGAGGATTACACCATGGCACTGCCTAAGTACAAGACCTCGCGCGCCAATACGCATTCGCGTCGCGCGAACTGGAAAGCGTCTGCCGCGCAGACCGTCACCTGCCCGAACTGCGGCGCTCCGACGCTGCCGCACGTGGCTTGCCCGAGCTGCGGTTCCTTCCGCGGCCGCGTCTATCGTGACGCCATCCAGTCCGCCCACACCAAGTGAGCGCTCCGGAGCAGCTGAGGTAATTCAGTAGATCAGAACCCTGCCATCGACGGGTGGCAGGGTTCTGTCGTATCTGCGACGATTCCGCGTACCTGTGACGATTCCGTCCACAGTGCGAGCGAGACGTCGCACACCGAGCAGATACCCCACCCATCCCCTGGGTGTGCTGAGCCGAAGACCGGCAATATCACGGCCGCCGCTATGATAGTGATTAGGTCTTGCACAGAAGGAACGCCTGCCAACCGACGAGCAATTGACGAGCAACCCCCGACGCGCAAGCCATCAAGACATGGACTTCAGGCATCCTGCCGGCTACCACAACGGGGACATCCCCTGATTCGGCCGTCAGCAGAACACCGGAAGCCGCCGAGCCGTCACGCACCGCGCATGACGACAGAACAGGACACAGACAGGGGGCACCCAGCATGGCCATCAACCGCGACGGCACATCAGAGCATCAGCACCACCACAAGCACCATCCATCCGGCGCATCGCACGCAAACCATACCGATGAGATGTCCCAGCAACGGCATCATGTCGGCGTTTCCGGACAGGAAGCGGCCGACCAAGCGCCGACCAAGGAACTGCTCGACGCACTCGGCACCACCATCAGCCCCGAGCTCCTCGTCCAGGCGTTGACGCACCGCTCGTTCTCTCATGAGCATCCCGGCGCCCCCAACTATGAGCGGCTCGAGTTCCTCGGCGATGCAGTGCTGGAACTGGTCTCCACAGAGACCCTGTTCAAGGCGCATCCCGACATGACGGAAGGGCAGCTGGCGAAGATGCGCGCCAAGGCGGTGTCCGAGGAATCGTTATCGGCCATTGCGCGCGACAAACTCCATGTCGGACCATTCATTTTGCTTGGCCACGGCGAATCCGAATCCGGCGGGGCTGATAAAAGTTCCATTCTGTGCGACATCGTTGAATCCCTGATCGGCGCCACTTTCGTCGAACACGGCATCGACGGGGCGCGCGAAGTGGTTCACCGGCTGGTGGACGATACGCTCCGGGAAGTCGCCACAGAAGGCCCGGCTTTGGATTGGAAGACCTCGCTGACCGTGCTCGCCCATCACATGGATTTGACCGAGCCGGTGTACCGCATGTCGGTCAGTGGTCCGGAATACGCGCAACAGTTCACCGCCCGCGCTATTCTTCCCGGCGGGTATGGCACGCGCTGGACACTGCCGATCCGTGACGAACACGGGTCGATCGCGCAGGAAGGCGACGATCCGCTGCTGGGGACCGGTTCGGGGACAAGCAAGCGCAAAGCGCAACTTGCCGCGGCGAAACAGGCGTGGCATACGCTTAAACAACGCGAACGCGACTGCAATCGTATGCGCGCCCATGCAGACTCCGGCGATACCGCAGATGCCGATGGCAGCAACGACGGTAAGAACAGCAGCACTGACGACGGCACCGCAATCACCGGCACCGACCACGCAACCGACGTCGCCTGACGATCCGTAACACGCAACCGTTGCGGCCAGCCGCGCAGGCAGCAGCGCAGGAGGTCCCGCAGGTCAACCCAACAGACCAACCGCATAGGCCAACCCAACAGACCAACCCCGCGGGCCGACCGCATAGACGGCTCCGCAGGCGGCCGCAACGCCCTTGTCCAGCCATGGCAACTCCACAGAGGAATCGCCGAACCGTTACCATCATGTGGTCGGTCCGGCGATTATCTCTCCACAGGCGATTACGATAAGACCAATACAACTATCTTGCCTGCCAGACCGCCACAAGCGGGACAGGCGGCACAGGAGCCTCACCGGGTTGCGCCTCACCAGGGGCGACGCCGCAGCGGAGCACCACCAATACACACATGAGAGGGATCATGGCTACACCAACGCCACTTCAGGCATTCAGCGGCGTGCCTAAGGCACCCGCAACGGAGAAACAGTCCATCGTCGACGGTGAGAAAATGACCGGCGCACAGGCGCTGGTCCGTGCGCTGGAGGATCTGGGCGTCAAGGACGTATTCGGTATCCCCGGCGGAGCCATCCTGCCTGTTTACAACGCCATCAATCAGCACACCAAGTTCCGCTTCGTGCTGACCCGTCATGAGCAGGCTGCAGGCCATGCGGCAGAAGGATACGCCGTCGCGACCGGCAAGGTCGGCGTGTGCATCGTCACCTCCGGCCCGGGCGCCACGAACGTGGTCACCGCCATCGCGGACGCCAATATGGATTCCATCCCGATGGTCGTCATCACCGGCCAGGTGGGCGTGGGCGCCATCGGCACCGATGCTTTCCAGGAGGCCGATATCGTCGGCATCACTTACCCGGTCGCCAAGCATTCCTATCTGGTCACGAACGCGCAGGATGTTCCGCGCGTGCTCGCTGAAGCCTACTATATCGCCGGTTCCGGCCGCCCCGGCCCGGTGGTCGTCGATTTGACGAAGACCGCGCAAAACGGCCAGATGTATTACTCCTGGCCGCAGCGAATGATTCTTCCCGGCTACAACCCCACGACCAAGGCGCATGGCCACGTGCTGTCGGATGCGGCGAAGCTGTTCTCGCAGTCTTACCGTCCGGTGCTGTACGTGGGCGGCGGCGCGGTCCGCTCCAACGCCGGCAAGCAGGTCAAGGAACTCGCCGATCTGACGGGCGCGCCAATCGTCACCACGCTTCCCGCACGCGGCATCGTCCCGGATTCCGATCCGAAGGTGCTCGGCATGCTCGGTATGCACGGCACCATCGCCGCGACCGGCGCAGTCCAACGTTGCGATTTGCTGGTCGCCATCGGTTCGCGATTCTCCGACCGAGTGACCGGCCGGCTTGATTCCTTCGCCCCCGCCGCCCGCGTCATCCACATCGACATCGACCCGGCGGAAATCGGCAAGAACCGTCAGCCCGACGTGCCAATCGTCGGCGACGTGGCCGAAGTGCTTGACGACCTGATCCCCGAAATCAAGCGTCAGCAGGCCATCCACAGCAAGCCGAACCTCAAGCCGTGGTGGTCGCAAATCAACGAATGGCGTGAAAAGTACCCGACCACATACGACGAGCCGCAGGACGCCCCCGTGGACGGGTCGCTCTCCCCGCAGTGGGTCGTCGAGCAGCTGTCCAAGAACGCTGACCCCGAGACCATTTGGGTCGCGGGCGTCGGCC
The DNA here is from genome assembly GCF_051876855.1 of Bifidobacterium sp. GTDB lineage: Bacteria > Actinomycetota > Actinomycetes > Actinomycetales > Bifidobacteriaceae > Bifidobacterium. Next base: position 20,876 of record NZ_JBJEIH010000060.1, on the reverse strand, counting down.
AGCACCAGATGTGGGCGTCGCAGCTCATCGATTTCGAGCATCCGCATTCGTGGATCTCCTCCGGTGGCCTGGGCACGATGGGCTTCGGCCTGCCCGCCGCAATTGGCGCGAAAGTCGGCTCGCAGCGCGAATTCAACGGCCGCAAGCCAGTGTGGCTTATCGACGGCGACGGCAGCTTCCAGATGACCTCCGAGGAACTGGCGACCGCCCTGCTCGACCACACGCCGATCAAAATCGCAATCATCAACAATTCCGTGTACGGCATGGTCCGCCAGTGGCAGACCCTGTTCTTCGACCATCATTATTCGGCGACAAGCCTGAACGACGGCGAGAACCGCGACGATATCGTTGATGTGCCTGATTTCGTGAAGCTCGCCGAAGCCTACGATTGCGTCGGCATGCGCGCGTTCACGAAGGACGAGGCGCTTGAGGCAATCAAGAAGGCCAATGCGATCAACGACCGCCCGGTGCTCATCGACTTCCGTGTCTGGAAGGACGCGATGGTGTGGCCGATGGTCCCGGCCGGCGCATCCAACGACGAGGTCGCCTACCGTCCAGGTGTCCGCCCGCTGCTCAGCCCCGCCGCCCAGGCGAAGGCCGCGGCAAACAACACCGGCAATTCCGTCGCAGCCGCGGACGCGGCGTGAGTCCAGCAAGGAAGGCATCGAGGTTTAGAGGAGTCATCATGGCAAACTATCCCGCATCACAGCCCGGTTCCGAGCGTCACACCCTGTCCGTGCTGGTCGAAAACCGTCCTGGCGTGCTCGCGCGCGTGGCCGGCCTGTTCGCCCGTCGTGCGTTCAACATCAACTCGCTGTCCGTTTCGCCTACGGAACGCCCGGATATCTCCCGCATCACGGTGACGGCCGATGTCGAGGCGGTGCCGCTGGAGCAGATTATCAAGCAGCTCAACAAGCTGCTGCACGTGCTGAAAATCGTCGAGCTGGATCCGAACAACACGGTCGAGCGCGAACTTGTGCTCATCAAGGTCAGCGCCGACGAATCCAACCGTTCCGACGTGCTGGAAATCGTGCGTCTGTTCCGTGTGCGCGTGGTCGACGTGAACCCGGAGTCGCTGACCATCGAGGCGACCGGCGCGGAAGGCAAGATCGACGCGCTGCTCGGTCTGCTTGAGCATTACGGCGTGATTGAGCTGGTCCGTTCCGGCGCGGTCGCGGTAACCCGCGGCCCGAAGGCGCTGAGTGAGAAAGTCATCGGTTCGGAGATTACCGGCCGCTGACGGCCCGCACGCTTACGACAATGCCCCGTGAAGCCTTGGGTTTCACGGGGCATTGTTTGTTGTAAGAATGACTGCCGTTTGGCGCGTTGTCAGCCTTCCAACTCTTCGGACAACTCCAGCCATTCGGCTTCCAGCGAGTCCTTCTCGTCCGTTACCGCGGTCAGCTGCGTGTTGAGCTCGTTGAGTCCGGCGAAATCACTGGGGTCGTGTGCAGCCATCTTCGCCTCGATATCAGCGCGGTTTTCCTCGAGTTTCGCCAGTTTGCGCTCGATGGCGGACACCCGCTTGGACACCTGGTGGAATTCCTTGCCGCCTAGCTTGTGCGTCTGGGTCTTGGCTTGGTTGGCGTCCGGCTGCTTGCCGCCGTCCGAAGCGGTGGAGCCACCCTTGGTACCGGTGCCGCCTTTCCGGTCTTCGCCGGTGCCGAGAATAGCCGACCAATCGCCGTCTTTCCGGGCCCGTTCGACCATATCAAGGTAGTCGCCGACGCCGCCGGGCAGATGTCTGACTTTGCCGCCGATCAACGCGAACTGCTCGTCGGTGACACGCTCCAGCAAGTACCGATCGTGCGATACGACAATCAGCGTGCCCGGCCAGGTGTCAAGCAAATCCTCCATCACCGCGAGCATGTCGGTGTCCAGGTCGTTGCCCGGCTCGTCGAGGATGAGCACGTTGGGCTCGTCAAGCAGGATCAGCAACAGTTGCATCCGGCGTTTTTGACCGCCTGACAGGTCCCTGATAGGGGTCATGAGCTGGGCTGACGAAAAGCCGAGCCGTTCCATAAGCTGGGCCGGGGTAACTTCCTTGCCGTCGACGATATAGCTCGGCTTATATCGGCTGAGCACTTCCTTGATTTTGTAATTACCGAGTTTCTCCAGCTCGTCGAGCCGCTGCGAAAGCACCGCGAATTTCACGGTTTTGCCGATATTCACATGCCCGCACGTCGGGGTGAGGGTGCCGTCGATGATCCTGAGCAGCGTGGATTTGCCGGCACCATTGGCACCGACGATGCCGAATCGGTCACCCGGGCCAATCAGCCAAGTCACATCATCAAGGATTTTGCGCCCGGATACGGTCACCGTGCGCGCGGCGGCGGTATCGGCGGCCGGCGTCTCATCCGCATCACTCGTCTCGGACACATGAGCGGAAGCCTCGCGCTCCCCTGTGCCGGGAATCGGCGCATCCGGGTCGACTGACAGCTGAACAGAACCGGTGACAATCGGCTCGGCATACAGCGGCGGAACCACGTCCACACGCCCGGATGCCGCGGTGACGGCGGCCGCATCGGCATCGAGCCGACGCTCGTCATCCTGCGAATAGATCTGCGTCACATCGATCAGATCGACGACCTGTTTGCCCAGTCGCGATGTCGCCATCTGCTTCAATTCCAGCGTGTTGCGCATCGGTGGCACATCGGCGATGAGCTCGCGCGCCTGTTTCACGTGAAACTTCTGCTTGGTCGAACGCGCCCTCGCGCCGCGGGACAGCCATGCGAGCTCCTTGCGGGCGAGATTGCGCCGGCGTTCCTCACGCACATCGGCCTGACGGTCACGTTCCACGCGTTGCAGCATGTACGCGCTGTACCCGCCTTCGAAGGGGTCGATCAGCCCGTCGTGCACTTCCCACATCGACTCGCACACCTCGTCAAGGAACCACCGGTCGTGGGTGACCAGCAGCAGCGCACCCTGCCCGGACGCCCAGCGGTTCTTCAGGTGTTCGGCAAGCCAGTGGATTGTCACGACGTCAAGATGGTTGGTCGGCTCGTCCAACGCGAGGATATCCCAATCCTTGAGCAGCAGGCGGGCCAAATCGGCGCGACGACGCTGGCCACCGGACAGCGAGCCGACTTTGGCGTCAAGGCTCATGCCGCCGAGCAGCGCCTCGACGATTTCACGCGACGACGTGTCGGACGCCCATTCGTAGTCTTCGCGCCCCTCGAGCGCCGCCTCGCGCAGCGTCGCGTTGTCGTCAAGCGGATCGCGCTGCCTGAGCATACCGAAGGTCAGCCCGTTGCGCGTGATCACACGGCCGGAATCAGGCTGCTGTTCCCCGGAAAATAGGCGCAACAACGTGGATTTGCCGTCGCCGTTGCGTCCGACGATACCGATGCGGTCGCCCTCAAATACCCCTTGCGTGACATCGGTGAAGATGGTTTTCGTGGCGAACGAAAGCGAAACGTGTTCCAGTCCAAGATCATAAGTCGGCATAATGCCCCCATCGTATCGCCCGGCATAGGCAGCGCGGACGGCGCATAAACGGCCGTTTCAGGCCTGGACCGCGGCAACGTGCGCAAGGCCAGCGGTCTTACCGTCCGCGCAGAGACTGGATATACGTGTTGCAACGCGCCGCGAACCCGGAGAAGACCTGGTCGGCCAAAGGCTGCAGCTGCGGGTCGTATTCGGCAAAATCATCGCGAATCTTGGCGATCTGCGACTTTTTCATTCCCTCGACCATGGCCGGTTCGGAGAGCCATTCGTCAAGTAGCGTGGCTGTGACCTCCAGATGGAACTGCAAGCCCAAGGCCGAACCCGCCCGGAATGCCTGGTTTTTCGTATTCGCCGACCGTGCGAGCAGCTGGGCGCCCTCCGGCAGACCGACCACATCGTTATGCCAGTGCAGGACGTTGAGTTCCTTGCCCCACATGGAGAAGTAATCATGCTTGTCGACGCGCTTGATTGGAGCGAAACCGATTTCCGGCTCCTTGCCGTGGCTGAGCTTCGCGCCCAGCGCCCCGGCGATGATCTGATGGCCCAGGCAGATGCCGAGCACCGGCTTGCCAACGCTGATCGCGGCTCGCGCGAGCTTCTCCTCCGCCTTGAGCCCCGGGTATTTGTCATAGTCTTGGGCGCCCATGGGCCCGCCCATAATCACCACGCCTGCGAGCTCCTTGAAATCCGGCAGGTCTGGCTTCTTTTCCTTGACGATGTTGACGGTCTGCGTCGGGATTTGCAAGTCCTCAAGGCTATCCAAAATACGCCCCGGCTTCTCCCACGGGACATGCTGCACGATAAGCACTTCTGGTTGCGTCATACACACCATTGTGGCATTGCCTATGTAAACATGCGGACACCCGGCCGATTTTGTCTGGCAAATCGAATACGCTCATGGGTATGGGAAACGTCGAAGAACCGCAGAATTCCAACATTTCCGGCGCACATGAGCTCGCTGGAGCCGCCGCCGGGCTGAATCTGTACGACACCGCCTCGCATGCCGTGTCGCCGTTCAGGCCGATCCGTCCCGGCCATGTGGGGATTTACGTGTGTGGTGCGACGGTGCAAAGCTCCCCGCATATCGGGCATATCCGCGCCGCCGTCGCCTTCGACATCGTCCGCCGCTGGATGCTGCGTCTGGGCTATGACGTGACTTTCGTGCGCAACGTCACCGATATCGACGACAAGATTCTCGACAAGGCCGCCGCCGCAGGACAGCAGTGGTGGGCGCGCGCATACTACTACGAGCGTGAGTTCACCCGCGCCTACGATACGCTCGGCGTGCTTCCGCCTACGGTCGAGCCGCGTGCGACCGGACATATCCCCGACATGGTCGAGCTCATCGAGCGGATCATCCGCAACGGGCACGCCTACGTGGTGAAGGATGCCAACGGCAAGCCGACCGGCAACGTGTATTTCGATGTGGCGAGCTGGCCGCATTACGGCGAATTGACGCATCAGAAGCAGGGCGCCGTCGAAGCGGATGAGGCCGCGGCTGTCGCCGACCGCATGGGTCCGAGCGTGGATGCGGCGGGCAACGACAAATACAATCCCGTTGACCCGGCCGACGCCTCCCCCGACAAGCATGATCCCCGTGATTTCGCGCTGTGGAAGGCGCCGAAGGCCACCGATCCGCAGGATGCGCGCTGGGCGACCCCGTTCGGTGTGGGGCGTCCCGGCTGGCATATCGAATGCTCCGCGATGAGCCACCGCTATCTGGGTGAAGCGTTTGACATCCATGGTGGCGGGCTTGATTTGCGCTTCCCACACCATGAGAACGAGATGGCGCAAACCCGCGCGGCCGGCTGGAATTCCGCGGCCCGCTGGATGCATTCGGCGTGGGTGACCGCCAAGGGCGAGAAAATGTCCAAATCCTTGGGCAACGGACTGTCCGTACCGGCGGTGCTCGCCGAACACAGCGCGTGGGTGGTGCGCTACGCGCTCGGATCCGTGCAATACCGGTCGATGCTCGAATGGTCCGACCAGACGCTCACCGAGGCGCAGGCCGCATTTGAGCGCGTGAGCAACTTCATCGAACGCGCCGGCGCCGCCATCGGCGGTCAGCCGTCCCGTGAGGAAATCACCGCGGTGGGCGCCGATCAGCTGCCCGCTGATTTTGTCAACGCGATGAACGACGACATCAATGTGTCCGGCGCAATCGCAGCGGTCTTCAGCACGATTCGCTCAGGCAACACGCTGTTGTCGCAGGTCGAGGATCATGCCGATGACGTGGTGCAGGCACGGGTGCGCGAGGCTTTGGTGTCCGTGCGCGCGATGCTCGATACGCTCGGGCTCGATCCGCTGGCTGAACCGTGGGCCGGTGCCGAAGACGGCGGGGATTCCACGGCCGCCGACGCGCTCGATGCTTTGGTTTCCGAGCAGCTTCATGCTCGTCAAGCCGCGCGCGCCGCGAAGGATTTCGCAAAAGCCGACGCGATTCGCGACGAGCTTGCGGCGGTCGGGATTGCCATCGAGGACACGCCGTCCGGTTCGACCTGGTCGCTCAAGTGACGCAAACGGCGCTCTGAACTCATCACCTTCTGCCGATGCTCACGCCCACCTCACCGTCGGCGGAAACAGAACCACAACTTCTGCCGCCGCTCACACCCACCTCAGCGTCGGCAGAAACAGAAGGGGCGCGGGTGGCGGTTTTTCCCGCATCACGGCTAGACTGGAATGCATTATGGCAGCATTTAGTTCTTTGACAGACCGGCTCTCGAATGCCTTCAAGCATTTGAAGAGCAAGGGCAAGCTTTCCGAAGCGGATATCGACGGTACCATCCGCGAAATCCGCCGTGCGCTTCTCGACGCCGACGTGTCGCTTGAAGTCGTCCGTTCCTTCACCGGCCGCGTGCGCGAACGCGCGCTCGGCGAGGAAGTCTCGCAGGCGCTGAACCCGGCGCAGCAGGTCGTGAAAATCGTCAACGAGGAGTTGACCGCGATTCTCGGCGCCGGCGTCGACCGTCCGCTGAATTTCGCGAAGAACCCGCCGACGATCATCATGCTCGCCGGCCTTCAAGGCGCCGGTAAGACCACGCTCGCCGGCAAGCTCGGTTACTGGCTGAAGGACGCCGGTCACACCCCGCTGCTGGTTGCCGCTGATTTGCAGCGCCCGAACGCGGTCACCCAGTTGCAGGTCGTCGGCGAACGCGCCGGCGTACCGGTGTACGCCCCCGAGAAGGGTGTGCAGTCCGACGGCGGCGAGGCGGTCGCAGCCCCCGGTCAGACCACCGGCGACCCGGTGAAGGTTGCGCGAGATTCTATCGAATTCGCCAAGCGCAAGCTGTACGACGTCGTCATCATCGATACCGCCGGCCGTTTGGGCGTTGACGAAGAGCTCATGAAGCAGGCGCGCGACATCCGCGACGCCGTGCATCCCAATGAAATCCTGTTCGTTATCGACGCGATGATCGGCCAGGATGCGGTCAAAACCGCGAAGGCCTTCGACGAAGGCGTGGACTTCACCGGCGTGGTCTTGTCCAAGCTCGATGGCGACGCCCGCGGTGGTGCCGCCCTGTCGGTCGCCAGCGTGACCGGCAAGCCGATCCTGTTCGCCTCCACCGGCGAGGGACTCAAGGATTTCGAGGTCTTCCACCCCGATCGTATGGCGTCCCGCATCCTCGATATGGGCGATATCCTCACGCTTATCGAACAGGCGCAGAAGCAGTTCGACGAGGAGCAGGCACGCGAGGCGGCATCCAAGATGTCCGAAGGCACCTTCGGGCTCGACGACTTCTTGGAGCAGTTGCAGCAGGTGCGCAAACTCGGCCCGATGAAGAACCTGCTCGGCATGATTCCGGGCATGGCGGCCCATCGTCAGGCGCTAGAGCAGCTTGACGAGCACGAGATCGACCGTACTGAGGCGATTATCCGCTCGATGACTCCTGAGGAGCGTCGCAACCCGAAGATCATCGACGGCTCTCGTCGCGCCCGCATCGCCTATGGTTCCGGCAATACCGTGTCCGCGGTCAATGGTCTGCTGGAGCGTTTCGAGCAGGCATCCAAGATGATGCGCCGCATGACGAACCGTGCCGGCATGGGCGGTATCCCCGGATTCGGCGGCCCCGGCGGCGGCAAGAAGAACAAGAAGGGCGGCAAGAAGAAGAAAGGCTCGAAGTCCGGCAATCCGATGAAGCGCGAAGCCGAAGAGAAGGCATTGCGTCAGCGACTCGCTGGCGGCGGCAAGAGCTCCGGCGGTTCCGCATTCGCCAAGAAGCCGCAGAACCCCGCACTTCCTGCCGGATTGCAGGAGATGATGGGTGAGAACGGCATCCCTGATCTGCCGCCGAATCTCGGCAATGGGTTGGGCGATCTGCTCGGCTGATGCCACGCCGTTTCAGGTTCATGGCCGTCCGGCGGCGTCAATGACTGAACCAGTCAATCGTGAGGCCCGCAAGCGTTTGCGATGCTTGCGGGCCTCATCACCTCATCTCCCCTATAATGCCCATCACAGGTCAGGTGGACTGTACAGACGTGAATGGAGCGAACCCGAATGGCTGTGGTATTGACGATAATCGCCGTCCTGTTGCTGATATGGTGGTTGCTGCGCTTTGTGCCTGCGGGTGTGGAAGCGCATATGCCAATGCCGTACAGCACCGCGCTTGACCGACATCTGTGGGTGCCGGCGGTCATCGGCGCGGCTTGGTCGGCGGCGCTCGGTTGGTGGTGTGGTTCGGCGTTGTATGTGGTGCTGCTCGTTCTGGTGGTCGCGGGCGAATCCCCGTATTATCGGCATCTGTTCGACAGAACTGCCAAAACGCCGCAGGCAACGGCGAACACTGCGACCGAGAGAACCGGACGTCCGGGAACCTCTGCCGACAGTGTCATCCATGCGATGACGCTCAACTGCCGCTATGGGCGTGCCGATGCCGAGGACATCGCGCGACTGGTCCGGGAGCGGCACATCGATGTGCTCGCGCTTGAAGAGCTCACTGACGAGCTCGTCGAACGGCTCTCGCACGCGGGCTTGGACACGCTGCTACCCTACTGTCAGCAGGGTGCGCAGCATGCCGGAGACAACGGCGGGTTCAACGCGATCTGGTCGCGTGCGGTACCGGTCGGGCGGATTGCGACGTTCCTGAACATCCACGCGGCGGATGTTCCCGCCATCACCGTTGATGCGGACGCATGCGACACACCGGGCGTTCCAAACAATCCGGGGCGCCAAGTCACGTTCGCCGCCGCACACACGAAATCGCCGATGCGCGGGTGCTGGGAATGGTCGTATGGCGTGCGGGCACTTGATGCCATCGCGACGAGTCCGGAGCCTGTGGTCGTACTCGGGGACCTGAACGCCTGCCTTGACCACCGGTGCCTGCGTGATGTGCTCGCCGCCGGAGTGCATGATGCGAGCCTTGATGTCGCGCATGGCCCGACCCTGACGTTCCCCTCTTGGACGCCGTGGCCGCGTATCGAACTGGACCATGCGTTGGCGAACAGCGGCGTGGTCTTCCATTCGGCGCAGGCCATCACCGTGCGCGATACCGATCATCGGGCGTTGCTTGTCACCTTGAGCGTGCGGTAACTGCCCCTCCCCTCCACAAACTGGTTACGCAAACACGCCACCTAGCGTAGACAGTTTGTGAGAGAGAAGATGGCACTGCGCACGACACGCCGGAACATCGTGGGGTTTGCGCTATACTTGTTCAGTTATTCATGGGCGTGGAGCCCTCTCTTTCCGCGGTCATGAGGAACACGTGGGTTCGGTTTCCGTGCCCCACACAGAAGCTGTAACCCGCATTATCAATACAAGGAGAGCCATTTTGGCAACCAAGATTCGTCTGAAGCGCATGGGCAAGAAGTTCTACGCGTTCTACCGCGTGGTGATCATGGATTCGCGTAACAAGCGCGACGGCCGCTCCATCGAGGAGATCGGCATCTATGATCCGAACAAGCAGCCTTCGCTCATCCAGATTGACTCCGAGCGCGCTCAGTACTGGCTGGGTGTCGGCGCACAGCCGTCCGAGCCTGTGCTCAAGCTGCTGAAGATCACCGGTGACTGGCAGAAGTTCAAGGGCATTGAGGGCGCCGAAGGCACCCTGAAGACCCCGGAAGCCGGTCCGGACGCCGCCGCTCGTGTCGAGGCCGCTGAAGCCCAGGCACAGAAGCTGAAGGCCGCCAAGTCCGAAGCTGAGGCCAAGGCCAAGGCTGAGGCCGAAGCCGCCGCCGAGGCTGAGAAGGCCGAGGAGACCGCTGAAGCTCCGGCTGAGGAAAAGGCTGAGTGACATGCTCGCCCAAGCTGTTGAACACCTCATCAAGAACATCGTGGATTTCCCGGATGACGTTTCGGTCAAATCCCACGAGAACGCGCGTGGCGAACTGCTGCGCGTGCGCGTGAATCCTGAGGACATCGGCCGTGTCATCGGTCGCAAGGGCCGTACGGCCAATGCGATTCGCACGGTCGTGCAGGCCATCGCCGACCACAAAGTGCGTGTCGACATCATGGACGTACGCAGGTGAGCGAGAGCGTGGTGCATCAGCAACACTCCGACGACCCTCAGCAGCGCGAACTGCTGAGGGTCTGTCGTATCGGCCGCGCTCAAGGGCTCAAAGGCGAAGTCACCGTGCAGGTGTTCACCGACGAGCCTGACTACCGGTTCGAACCGGGTTCCGTGCTCTATACGCGTGACGGCGAACAGGAGTTCGAGGTCGCGCACTCGCGGACCTTCAAGAACCGTTGGATTATCCATTTCGAAGGTGTCGACGACCGTGACGCCGCAGAAGCCCTCAACGGCACCGTCCTATACGGCGAGGCCGACGATCCGGAGGACATGCTCGAAGAAGATGCGTGGTATCCGAAGGATCTCTTGGGGCTGGAAGCCCGGTTCGCCGAAGGCAACACGCTCGGCGCGCCAGCCGGGCAGAAGGTCGGCAAGGTCGTGGACGTCATCGAAGGCGCCCAATATCTGCTCAAGATCCGACTCGACAAGCCAGTGGACGGCGAAACCAGCACGCTGGTGCCGTTCGTCGACCAGCTGGTGCCGGATATCGACCTCGAGGACGGGTATTTGACGCTTGATCCGCCGGGAGGGCTGATTCCCGGCTGGTGACCGCCCAGTGACTGGCTGACGACCTGCTGACGACCTGCGTCCGGCGCATAGAGCCCGATGATATCGGCATCTCGTCATCGTCAATGTCACGCGACATCAAGAGACCAGAACACGTGAGGGGTGTGCGTTCCAAACCGGGCGCACACCCCTCACGTCGTCTGTCCGCCAATACCGCCAGCGAATCGTCGACATCGGTACCGTTGAGCGCGTGACGGCAGTATTTCCGCGTCTTGGGACGGCAGACCGGTACAGTGGTGGGCATGCAGATCGATATCGTTTCCGTGTTCCCCGAATACTTCGACGTGCTGAACCTAAGCCTGTTCGGCAAAGCGCAAAGCAAGGGGCTCGTCAGTGTCCACGCCCATAATCTGCGCGATTGGACGCATGACGTGCATCATTCCGTGGACGATACCCCCGTCGGCGGCGGCGCCGGAATGGTCATGAAACCGGAAGTTTGGGCGGAATGTCTGGACGATCTGCTCGGACTGGAACCGCGCGAAGTGAACGCCGATGGCGAGAGCGACGGCACCGGCAACGCGGAACATCAGCCAGCATCCGACAGCGCATCGGCGGATACGGCATCCGACAGCGATTCGCAGGCTCCCGTCCACAATCTCGACACCGTGCTGATTTTCCCCAATCCTTCCGCTCCCCTGTTCACCCAACGCGACGCGACTGAGCTAAGTCACGCCAAACGACTGATGTTCGGCTGCGGGCGCTACGAGGGCTATGACGCGCGCATTCCTGAGTACTACCGGGCGCAAGGCGTGGATGTGCGCGAATATTCGATCGGTGATTATGTACTCAACGGCGGCGAGGTCGCGGTATCGGTGATGTTGGAGGCGATTACGCGCCTGCTGCCCGGGTTTATGGGAAATCCGGAGTCCATTGTTGAGGAATCGTATACGGGTTCCGAGGCGCTGCTCGAGCATCGGCAGTACACGCGGCCGGCGGTGTGGCGCGGCATGGGCGTGCCTGATGTGCTGCTTTCGGGCGACCATGGGAAGGTCGACCGTTTCCGCCGCGATGAGGCGTTGGCACGTACCGATGCGATTCGGCCTGATCTCATTGAACAGCTGGATTGTGCGCAGCTGAGCAAGGCCGACCGGAAAACACTGATGGCGCTCGGCTGGGAGGTTTCGGCAGAGCATCCGCGGCGGCTGAATCGGGAGTAGACGGCCGAGCGGCTAGGCGATTGGACATGTCGTCCATCACATCTTGGACGTT
>NZ_JBJEIH010000060.1:0-9050 GCF_051876855.1 Bifidobacterium sp. | reverse complement strand
TGTTCTGTGTATTCCCCGCACCACACGTATCCGGGCTATGACAAAGGCCTGCCGGAATCACTCCCGACAGGCCGTAAGTTAGCTGGAGATTAGCCGTAGATTCGCCGCAGGCTACCAGAGTTCAGCCGCGAAACACGTCACAGGCCACGCACCTGAACCTGTTCATCCAGCGGCATATGCTCACGCAGGCCGGCGGGCGCGGTGACCTCGCCGAACGGCATCTGCGCGACCAGCTTCCAATTCTCAGGAATGCCAAAGGCCTCACGGACCGCGTCATCAATCAGCGGGTTGTAATGCTGCAGGTTCGCGCCGATACCGGCCTCGGCGAGCGCCGACCAGACGGCGAACTGGAGCATGCCGTTCGCCTGCTGCGCCCACACCGGGAAGTTCGCCGCGTAAGAGGGGAACTGCTCCTGCAAATTCGTGGTGACGGTGGTGTCATCGAAGTACAGCACCGTGCCATGCGCGGCGTCGAAACCGGCGATCTTCTGCTCGGTGGCGGCGAACGCGGTATCGTCCTTGACCACGGCGCGCAGGGCGTCATGCACAATCGCCCACAAACGGTGATGCTCCGCGCCGAACAGCACGATGACGCGCTGCGGCTGGGAATTGAAAGCGCTGGGGACTTCGCCGGCGACCGAGCGGACAAGATTGACGATTTCGGCGTCGGGCAGCGCCGCCGCATCAGACAGCGCATACTGCGAGCGACGGGCGGAAATCGCGGAAACAAAAGCGGACATGGTGCCTCCCAAAGTGGCGGTTGCGGAGTTGCGGAATGTTCCGGTCATCCGGCTTTTCGGTGATACGAATGATATTGTTCAGCGGACTGATGCCGAGGATGGATGATGCGCGTACCGTTGCAACGGAGCCTATCATCCGTCCTGCTGGTTTTACGGTACATGTCGGACCGGTTTGACACCCGTGTTTTCTCTGACAGAGTACTGTGGGCGACGTCACACGCATGCCAGTGGCCGAGGCACGGGTAGAGTGGTCGGTATGCGCGTGATTGCAGGACGATTCAAGGGCATGGCGTTGGCCACGCCGAAGCCGGGGACCCGGCCGACCACCGACCGTACCAAAGAGGCGGTATTCTCCCATCTCGACTCGTGGGATCTGGTGCGGGGAGCCAATGTGCTGGACTTGTTCGCCGGTACGGGAGCGCTCGGCATCGAAGCACTATCGCGCGGGGCGCGGTCGTTGGTGGCTGTGGAATCTGCCGGGCCCGCCGCGGCGCTCATCAACGGTACGTTCGCCCAGCTCAAACGTTCCAAGGCGTGGCGTCCCGAATTGTCCGCACGGGTGATGCGGCGGCGTGCCGAGGTGTTCGTTGACTCGTATCATGGCGCGCCTTTTGACTTGGTGTTCATCGACCCGCCGTACGCGTATGCGACCGAGGAATGCAACGCGCTGTTGGATGCGCTCGCGCAGGGTGCGGCGACCGGTCCGGACACGATGATTGTGGTCGAACGGTCGGTGCGGTCTGATGCGCTCACTCCCCCGACGGGATGGCATGAGGCTGACGCGCGTACGTACGGTGAAACCGCGGTCGTCTATCTTGAGCCGTCGGCAGAAACAGAACCATAACCTCTACCGACGCTGACAGCCCACTCAACGTCGGCAGAAATAGAACCATAACCTTCTACCGACACTCAGACACCCGTCAGCGTCGGCAAAAACAGAGGATCAGCTGCTGATGAGGTGGGATTCGTTGCCGCGCGTGAAATCGAGGACAGCTCCGGCGAGCTGCACCTCGTGGTCCAAGTCCGGATCGTCCGCGAGCACCTGCTCGGCGCGGGTGCGCGCATCCGCAATCATCTTCGCATCCTTGACCACACGCAGCAGCTTGAGGCCTGATTTTCCGCCGGATTGCGCATCGCCCAGCACATCGCCGGCCCCGCGCAACTCCAAATCCGCCTGCGCGATTTCCGCGCCATCAAGCGAACCTTGAATCACAGCCAACCGCTGTTCGGCGATACTACCCGGCTCAGCCCGGGACACGAGAAACGCCCACGAATCTGTGCCACCGCGCCCGACACGCCCGCGCAACTGATGCAACTGTGACAAGCCGAATCGGTCCGCATCGAAAATCACGATGCAACTGGCCTGCGGAACGTCCACACCCACCTCGATTACCGTGGTCGCCACGAGGACCGGAGTGACACCGGCTGCGAAATCAGCCATCACCTGTTGCTTGGTCGAATCATCATCGCGCCCGGTCAAGGTCGCGAACCGCACCCCTTGGAATTGCGGGAGCGCCTCAAGCCGTGCGGCGATTTCGCTGACCGCATGCAGCGGGGGCTTGGGCTGGGCGGACGACGACCCGCCGGTGACGTCCCCCGAGCCGGAAGCATCGTCCGGCTCCTCGAATAGTTCGGCATCCTGACCTGCCTGATCGTCGCTCTCATCCTCATCGATGCGCGCGCAAACGATGTACGCACGCTCCCCCGCATCAATCCTGCAGCGAATGTGCCGGAACATATTCGCCATAGTCGGGCCGTCAGCCTCCGGAATCACGAAGGTGCGGATCGGCTTGCGACCGCCCGGCAGCTCCGTCAGCCACGACAAATCAAGGCTGCCGAACCATGTCATCGCGGCCGTGCGAGGAATCGGCGTGGCCGTCATAACCAGCAGATGCGGGATCTTCTCACCGCGTTGCAGCAAGGTTTCGCGCTGTTCGACGCCGAATCGGTGCTGCTCGTCGATGACCGCAAGGGCAAGGTTCGGCGCTTGGAACGTCCTCGAGAACGCGGCGTGCGTGGCGATGATGATACCCGGCTCGCCGCTCGCCGCCTCCGCGAGCGCTTTGCGACGTGCCGCAAGCTTCATGCCGCCGGTGACCAGCGTGACCGGAATGTCAAGTCCCGCCTTGCTGACCATGCCACCGATGGTTTCGGCGTGTTGCTCGGCGAGCACCTGTGTGGGGGCGACAAGCACCGCCTGATAGCCCGATCCGACGGCTTGCAGCATCGCAGCGAGCGCAACCACGGTTTTTCCGGAGCCGACTTCGCCTTGCAGCAGGCGCTGCATCGGGTAGTCGCGGCCCATGTCTTGGACGATGTCGTCGATGACGCTGGTCTGCCCGCCGGTCAGGGTAAAGGGGAGCGAGTCGATGAAGGTTTCGCGCATGCCGCCGTCAGCGCAGGGGAAGGTCTCGGCCTTGCGCGCCTGCTCACGTTCCTGCAGGACTGCGGTCTGTGAGATGAACGCCTCCTCGTATCGCAAGGTGTGAAGGGCTTGCCTGAACGAGTCCACCGAATCAGGTTCGTGGATGGCGAGGAAGGCTTCGGCCCGATGCATCAGGCCGCATGCTTCACGCACGCTCTCGGGCAGGATGTCAGGAATGGCGCGACGCAAGGCGGCAGTAGGGATTTTCGGTGATGACTCGATGCCGTCTGGGGATGGCGAGAGGGAAGACGCACGGGATGGCGATGGTGCGGACTCTTGGAGTTCCGCGGATTGGGGGGATGTTCCGGGGCCGGTTGTGCTGGTTGTTCCGGATTGTACGGATTGCACGGTTTCCACGGATTGCGCGGCTTTTCCGGATTGCGCGGCAGACGGCTCGGCATTGTCATCGTCTCCGGCAGCGAGCGCACGCAACACGGTGACGATGGAATCGTGGATATGCTCGCTGGAAATACGGGAATTGGCGTGGTAGACCGGGCGCGGACGGCAGACGCGCCGCAATGCGTCATCGATGCTGTCGGCGTCGAAACGCAGGCCGCGGGCGGATTCCTGCGATGCGGCAGGGGTGGGCGGAACGGTGAGCACTTCGGGGTGGGTGAACTGCGGCATGCCGTCGTATTCGCTGGGCGTGCCGCACACGACCACCGACGCGCCGGCGTGCAGTCGGGCGCTGAGCCAATTGACGTACTGCTGCTTGTAGGAGAAGAACACGAGTGCGGTGACGGAGCCGGGCACGTGGCGTTGGGCGGCGAACGCGGAATCGTCGACCATAGCTTGGACCCGGTAGCCGCGGCGGGCGTTCATCTGCATCACGCGAACATCGCGCACAACACCGGCGAAAGCCATCGGCTCGCCGATTCGGCCTTCTCGCACCGCCCGCAGGGGCACGGGATCGGTGACCCGGAACGGGTAATACGTCAGGGTGTCCGCGCACGTGACCATGCCGAGGCCTTTCAGCGCGCTGACCCGACGACGGTTGGTCAACAGCTTGGCTAGCGGGGTGGTCAGTGAAACGGTCATACCTCTTATTGTCCCACATCCGGTTCTGCGCGCGGGGAGTGCGACGAATTCCGCCTGTCGTGCGATGACGGAGTCACACAGCGGGCTGATGACCCCGACTTCTCAGGGCGAGCCAGCGGCAATCCCGGCGCCGTGCGACACCCCAGTCGCACAGCAGGCAGATAGCATCATCCCCCAGCTAATAACCGACGGAATCCAACCGCCGTGCGATGTCCCAGTCGCACAACAGACAGATATCTCCAGCCCACCAGCCGAATCCCACACAATCCCGTCCCCATGCCACCCACAAGTTACACAACACCCAGATATCTCCATCCCCCCAGCCAGAAACCAACTGAATCCGGCCGCCGTGCGACACCCCAGTCGCACCATAGACCGATAGCCCCCACCAGCCCACCGATAACCACCGACACCCCACCACAGTGCGACACCCCAGTCGCACAGCGGACAGATATCACCGGAATCCAAGACAATACCGCCACCACCCCGCCGCCGTGCCATCCACTAGTCGCACAGCGGGCAGATACCACCAGCCCACCAGCCGAATCCCACACAATCCCGTCCCCATGCCACCCACAAGTTACACAACACCCAGATATCTCCATCCCCCCAGCCAGAAACCAACTGAATCCGGCCGCCGTGCGACACCCCAGTCGCACCATAGACCGATAGCCCCCACCAGCCCACCGATAACCACCGACACCCCACCACAGTGCGACACCCCAGTCGCACAGCGGACAGATATCACCGGAATCCAAGACAATACCGCCACCACCCCGCCGCCGTGCCATCCACTAGTCGCACAGCGGGCAGATACCACCAGCCCACCAGCCGAATCCCACACAATCCCGCCGCTGTGTCACCCACCAGTCGCACAGCGGACAGATAGGCATGTGCAGGAATCACCGGTGTTGCCAGTCGCCCCCATCGGCGTTGTGCGGTAAACGTGTCATGGTGTCAAGGTCGGCCCTTACGGGTGAACCACTGAATCGTCTGCGGCTTGTCAGCCAGGCAGCACCCGAAGGCCGGAATGCTTCCGGGAGAAGTGCCGGATCCGCCGAAACGCGCATAAACTCCCACACCGGACACGGGAGTTCTGCGGGATTCAGGCACCCTGCGGATAATCTCCCAACAGGAACGTTGGAAATCCGCGATTCAGAAAAACCAATCAAAAAGCCGAAACCGGGAGAACACCGGCAAATCCACGCATCCGCGATAAACTCCCGCGAAAATTCGGGACATCACCTCCAGCCCACCGATTTTCCGACAAACTCCCGCGAAAATCCGGGGCATCACCGCCCACCCGACGCTGCCAGAAAAGCAAAAACCCCGGAAACCTAAGTTCCGGGGTCTTGTTTCTTCATTCGCGATTCACGCGGCCACACGCTGAACCTTGCCAGCCTTGATGCATTTCACGCACACGCGCAGACGGACATTCTGACCGTCAATCGTAGTGCGGACCGGCTGCAGGTTCGGACGGAAGGTGCGCTTATTGCGAATATGCGAATGCGACACGGAGAAACCGGTTTGCGGTCCCTTGCCGCACACTGCGCAACGAGCTGCCATGATGGACTCCCTATACATTTCTTTGACTTGCAAGTCGTGTCTGCCCGACCGCCGCATATGCGTCCGCCGAACACACAACTACACTAGACTACAACCAAATCCAATCAAGTGCAAACCTGCGTGCCGCATTCGCAGATAATAGCGAAATCCCGGCATTTTCAAGCAACATGTCTAACTTCAATATCCACAATATTCCCAAAAATACCGATAGAATGTGAGAACAGTCTGCGGCAACCAAGTTGCCTCGGTTGCCTCGCATACGCATCGCACAAGGATGAGTCAGGAGGTTGTATGCTTCACGATATCCTCAATTCGCGCAAGCCGGAGCAGAGCGCGGCATCGGTGATTTCGCTCGGCCAGGTATGGGTCGACATCATGATGGGCGTCGGAGAACTTCCACAGCCAGGTGGATTTGCCGTCGCCGATTCGGTGACGCCGTCGGTGGGCGGAAGTTTCCGCGTGTTGCAGGCAGCCGCGCGGTCGGGATCGCCCGCCAAGCACGCGGGTATCGTCGGCACGGGACTGTGGTCGTCCGTAATCCGCGACGAATTCGAGGCGAACGGCATCCAGCACATCGGCGGCGACCGGCTTGACAAGGACTCCGGATTCCGACTGGTGCTCAACGATGGCTCACATAAAACCTTCATCGCGACGTACGGCGCTGAAGCGCAAGGCGACGAGCGCACTTTCGACGCGATTGAGCCTGAGGCGGGCGACGTCGTCCATATCAGCGGCAACACCTTGATGGACCACTCGGCGGCCGGTATTGAAGGATTCCTGCATCGCGCCGGTGCGAATCCTGAGCAGCGCCCGTACACAATCGTGCTCAATCCTACGAATTCCCTGCATCTGGTCAGCGACCACCTGATTGAGGACACCGTGCTATGCCGCCCGACATGGTCATGCAACCGCCAGGAAGCCAACACACTCGCCGAGCGGCTCGGTATTCCGCCGACGGATGATGCCGAACTGACCATCGGCGGCGGGTTCGATGACGCGATGACCACACTGTGCGACGCACTCGGCACCACGTTGCGCGCCCCGCTGGTGCTGCGCGCCGGCGCGCGGGGAGCCTGGGTGCGTGTGCCCGGCAGCGAAGTGATCCACCTCGAGGGCTTCCCGGTGAAATCGACGCATACGCGTTCCGCAGGATCGTGCCACACCGGCGTGATGTGCGCGATGCTCGCCCAGGGTTGGTCGCTGTTTGACGCGGTGCGGATCGCCAATGCCTCGGCATCCATCGCCATTCTCAACAATAAGGCGGGCGTGCCCGACTGCCCGCCCGTCGAGGATGCGATCGCGCTGATCAAACAGCATGAAGGGAACACAGACACCTCCGCGCAGGCGTAGCGGCGGTTTCACCGCAGTACCGGTGACGACAGACGCCGCCAACCCTGGCGCCTTCCGTCACCGGCACCCCCCTATGACCAGCCATCTCCCGTCACTGGCCGCATCCCATCACCAATCGCGCCCCGTCACCTGCCACCCGAGAAAATCACCTATTGTTCATGGGCTGTTCATCTGTTGCACCCCAACTGTTGTTTGCGCAAACATACCCTTCTGGTATACAGACGGGAGTCCCCATGACCAATACCCTTGATACAGCGCAACGGCCAGCCGATTTGGCGACCGATTGCATCACGCCGACCGACAGCGACGCGACGAACGACACCATCGACATCGCCTCCAACGCCGCCGCCACCAACGTTCCCATCACCAACGCCGCCGCCAAAACCCAAGCAGCCACTGCCAACCACTTCAACCGCCGCGAAAAGCAGTGGATTCTGTACGACGTCGGCAATTCCGCATTCGTCCTGCTGTCCACGGCCGTCATCCCCATCTACGCGAACTCCCTGCTCAAAGCCGCAGGCGAATCCAACATCGTGTCCACTTGGGGGTACATGCAGACCATCGCATCCCTCATCATCGCGCTGCTCATGCCGATCCTGGGCTCCATCGCCGACGTGCAGGGCATGAAAATCAAGTTCTTCATCGGCTTCTTCGGCACCGGCGTCCTCGCCTGCTGCGCGATGGCACTGCCCCTAGGCTGGGTCGCGTTCCTCGCGGTATGCATGCTCGCCACCATCGGACTCAACGGTTCGCTCACCTTCTACGACTCCATGCTCATCGACACCACCACCAACGACCGCATGGACCAGGTCTCCTCACACGGCTACGGATGGGGGTATGTCGGCTCCACCATCCCGTTCATCGCCTGCATCGCGCTGATTTTCGCCGGCCCGTCGGCATTCGGCTGGAGCACCACGGCCTGCACACGCGCCAGTTTCATCATCACCGCCCTGTGGTGGACCGCGTTCACAATCCCGCTGATCAGCGGCTACCGCCAGACCCATTACCGCGAAACCGCCGACCATATGCGCGACGCTGTGCACGGCACCTTCGCCGAGTTGGGACACACCTTCCACGAGATCTCACACAACAAGCCGCTGTGGATGTTCATGATTGCGTTCTTCTTCTACATCGACGCCGTCAACACGGTTATCTCGATGAGCACTTCGTACGGCACCCAGCTCGGCATCGATTCCACGCAGCTGGTGCTCGCCCTGCTGGTCACGCAATTCGTCGCCTTCCCGTGCGCCATCGCCTACGGCCGGCTTGCCAAGCGGTTCGGATGCAAGCCGATGATCATGGCCGCGGTCATCGCCTATCTCGGCATCGTCTGCTTTGCGGCGTTCTTCCTGCGTTCGGCCACGGAATTCTGGATTCTCGCGATTCTGGTCGGCATGTTCCAAGGCGGCATTCAGGCGCTCAGCCGTTCGTATTACGGCAAGATCATCCCCAAGTCGCATGCCAACGAATACTACGGGTTTTACGATATTTTCGGCAAGACCGCAAGCATTCTCGGCACCTTCATCGTCGCGGCGACAACGTCAATCACCGGCAATCCGTCGCTCGGCGTCCTGTCGATCGGCCTGCTGCTCGCCGTGGCACTCGTGTTCCTCATTTTGCAGCGCGACCCGGCTGCCGCAAGCGAAACCGCAGCATAACGCGCGTCCATACCACCGTTTGGCAGATTCACGGATTTGGCTGCCTGACCGGCTGCCTCTTCGGAGCCCGAATGCTTCGATGAGACAGCCGGTTTCCCATAATTACAGCACCTTTTCCAACGATTCGTTCACATCTGAAATCGGCTATATTCCAACGTTTCTGCACCATCACTACCGAATCTGCATGACTTTGACTACCAGATTTGCATAACTTCCACTACCGAATCTGCATAACTCTCACTACCAGATTTGCATAAGGTTGACTACCGGATT
>NZ_JBJEIH010000059.1:0-9926 GCF_051876855.1 Bifidobacterium sp. | reverse complement strand
CCTTTTTCTTCTTCTCTCTCCTTTCTCTCCTCCCCGGTGGTACCCTCCACCGGGGGTTTCTTTATTGATGCGGGAGATCGTACTGGAACCGGATTGCAGGCGATGAAGTCTCGGAATATCGCGGGAGTTTATCGAGGATTTGCGGATTTGACAGTTTTCTCCCAACACCGGCTTCGGAGGCGATTTTCCAGAATCGCGGATTTCCAACGTTCTTGTTGGGAGATCATTCAGATTGACGATGTTTCTCCACCATCTCCCACACCCGATGTGGGAGATTACGCGCGCATCAGGCAAATCCGACAATTCTCCCGGACAACCCCGCCGCCGGACTCGTCATCACTCGCATGCACATCACTCGCAGCACACGCAGCCCATTCTCACCTCCCGACGCTGACATCTGAAAAACTCGCGCTCAAAGGCAAATCATGCGAGACATTGAGAGAAAAGTCCGAAAAACTCGCCCGAAACCGGCAATTGCGAGAGAAATGAAGACTCAGCGGGTTGCACACCATACCAGCCATGTCGCAGAAAGCCTGGAATACCAACGATTCGTAGGTTTCCAACATCGACAAGACGGACCGCGAAGTCTGAAAATCTCGCGAATTCGACGTCCACATCGAGATATTGAGAGATTGTTCCCGATATCTCCGTTTTCGGGGCATCATCTCCGAGAAATCACGAAATCGGAATCACGAAATCGGAATCACGAAATCAAAATCACAGCATCGCGAGACTGAGAGCTCAACGCGAACACGCCTCACACGTCATACCGCCAGCTTTTGTCAGTGAGCACGCGCGCCATCACCAGCCCGATTGGCAGGCAGATAATCACCATGAACGCGCGGAATGCCCAGTCCAACGCATGCAGCGTGTCGAAAGCCCCAAGGTAGAACATCGCGCGATACATATACATGCCGGGCACCATGATCACAATGGACGGCACGGTCAAACAGATACGCGGATACCCCAAGTGCGGCGGCAGCAATCCGCGCCGGACCGAAGACCGCCATGCGGAGGCGAGCAGTCCGGCAAGCAGCGCGCCGATGAACGCACCAGCCTCGGCAGGCACACCCATATCCACGATTTCCAAACGCAGCGTATCGGTAATCATGCCGATCACGGCAGCGACCAGGCACATGCGCTGCGGCGAGTTGAACATCACAGAGAAGCCCCACACGCCAATGAACGCGAACACCATGCGCAGCAGGCACTCAATCACCGGGTTGAGACCCAAGGGCTCAAATCCCTGCGGGTTGAGATGCACAATCGAGGCGACCATCCAGCCAGCGAGTGTGGCAATCAGCACGATGCACAGCACGTATGCCACTCGTTGGATGCCTGACGGGAAGTCGATCTTCGCCATATCCAGCCCACCCGTGATCATCGGGAAGCCCGGAATGACAAACAGCATCGCCCCGATATACGCAGTGTCATGCTGCAAGGCGACGGGGTCGAACAAGCCGATCAGGCGCAACATACCCGTGCATGCCAGCGCCGCCACGCTCACGCACACGAAAGTCACGAAGAACTGGTTGAGGTGGTGGACGAACATCCGCCGACGAAGCCAGTGGCCAAGCCCGGCACCAACGAAGGCCCCGATCATGTCATACGGGCCGCCGCCAAGCAGGAACACGAAGGCCGCGCATGCGCACGCCGAAGCGAGGCCAGCAAACGCCGGGGAATACAAGGGTTTGCGATGCTCGATCATATCGAGCCGCTCGTGCGCCTGCCGTACAGTAACCCCGCGCCGATGTTCCGGGCGTTGGCCGACATGGTCGAAATGACTTGCGTACTCGCCTTTTGGGGGGCGCTGGGTGCGTTCGAGCCGCCGTGCAATACGGCGCTCCCGGGCATCATCGCAACGCTCACCGCGGGACTGCACGTTCTGCCCGCGTTCGGCGCGGTATTCGGCCTTGCGTTCCGCCTGGCCGCCCTGTTCACGCTCCGCACGGTCGATACCCCGCATATCCAGCGGTTTCGCCGTCTGGGCGTCCTGAGTGCCAGGACGGGCCTGCTCGGCGTGTTCGAGCGCGTCGAGCACCGGATCGTCATCAGCTTCGGCCGCCTGATCCCACAGTTCGCGTTGAGCCTCGCTGCCCTTGTTTTCCTTGATTTCCTTGCGTTCTTTGCGCAGCTGCTTGGACAGGTTGGCGGACACCTGGGAGGCATCGCGCTGATCGAGATGCTGCATCAAGCCTTCGGACACTTCGGTGCGACTGTGATACATCGATCCGGTGCCGAGATTGACGTTGAACCAGTCGGCGAAATGCTCGAGCAGCCAGATCCGCTCGGTATTGACACCGGTGGTGGGCAGGTCCACCACTTCGGTGATCCGGTCGTGGCCGTCCGTGCAGGCCGCTTCGATATCAGTCAGATTCACATCGGCGCGCACATGCACACCCAACGGGTACGCGATGCGGTGCATCATTTCGCGCACACGGAAGCTGCCGGTGCCCGCCCCCAAATCCAGCATGCCGACACGCACAATCACACTGGCTTTCGCCGCAATTCCCGCCTCGGTGATCGGCTTGTCCCAGTCCCGCTCGATGTCCTCCATGTCGAGAGGAATGGAATGAGTATGGTATTTCCTCACCGCAGCCGCGGCATTTTCGACGCCGCCTGTCTGCGCGTTGTCCCGCAGTCCGGTTCCCGGATGTTCTTGTTGTGAAGAATGCTGTGAAGGCTGTTGTGAAGTCACGGTTCCATTACTATCGCAAGCCGTACCCCATGCGGTTCGCGACACCGCCAGAATGCCCGGAAAACCGCCAGTTCACCATCCTGTCCACCATTCGGTCAATCTGCGGACAGATTTCGGACATGTTACACGCCCGTCGAAAACACGACCGTATAATGCCACTGCAACCGCTGAACCGACGGCTTTGGGTTCGCAACGGCCGGCACCACAACCGTGGAGGAGCCACGGAAGACCGGCAGACCGAACAACCGAAGGTTTGGAAAAGGAGGTTCAATGACAACAGAAAATCAGCAAATCACGCCAGCCGACGCCGGTATCGTGACGTCCGGCACGGGCACCAAAGGCCCGGAAGAGCGTGCTCTCCCTGATTCGCTGAAGCACGACATGGATCTGTGTCTGCAGATTGTGCGCGAAGTGCTTGGCGAATTCGATCCCAAACTGCTCGAGACATTCGATACCGTTCGCCAATATGTGGCCGACGCCAGCGCCGAGCATTTCACCAGTGTTCACACCGACCCGAGCGAGGGGCAGCGCGAGCTGGACAAGGCGGTCGAAACCATCGACACGATGAATCTGCATGATGCGCAGCTGCTCGCGCGCGCGTTCACCACCTACTTCCATCTGGCGAACCTGTGCGAAGAGAACTACCGCGTATCCGTGCTGCATCAGCGCGAAGCGGCAGTCAGCGATGACGAGGCGGTCGACCCGGTCAATGAGATGACCAACGCCTATCACAAGCTCATTGTTGAAATGGGTCCGGCGAAGGCGAAGGAACTGCTCAACAAACTCGAGTTCCACCCCGTGTTCACCGCGCATCCGACCGAGGCACGCCGCAAGGCCGTCGAAGGCAAGATCCGCCGCATCGCCCAGCTGCTGGAAAGCAGCAAGATGCTCGGCGGCTCCGACAAGAAGGAAAGCTACCGTCGTCTGTACAACGAGATCGACGCGCTGTTCCGCACCTCGCCGATCGCGTTGAAGAAGCCAACGCCTGTCGAAGAGGCCGACACCATCCTCGATATCTTCGACAACACGCTGTTCCGTACGATTCCGCTCGTCTACCGTCGTTTCGACGATTGGATCCTCGGCGACAAGGCGGGTCTCGTCCCGCCGGTGTGCCCCGCGTTCTTCCATCCGGGCAGCTGGATCGGCTCCGACCGTGATGGCAACCCGAACGTCACCGCGAAGGTCAGCCGCCAGGTCGCACGCAAGTTCAGCGACCATGTGATCGCCGCCCTTGAAGATGCCTGCCGCACCGTCGGCCGCAACCTCACCATGGAGTCCGGCACCACGCCGCCCAGCGCCGAGCTGAAGAACCTGTGGAATCACCAGAAGGAAATGAGCGAACGGCTCACGTCCAAGGCCGCACTGATTTCCACCAAGGAAATGCATCGCGCCGTCATGCTGGTGATGGCCGATCGTCTGCACTACACCATCGAGCGCGACGCCGATCTCATGTACAAGTCCTGCGATGATTTCATCGCGGATTTGAAGATCGTGCAGCGTTCGCTCGCCGCAGCTGGCGACCCGCGCGCGGCCTATGGCCCGTTGCAGGATCTCATCTGGCAGGCCGAGACCTTCGGCTTCCACATGGTGGAGATGGAGTTCCGTCAGCATTCCGTCGTGCATTCCCGCGCGCTCGAGGACATCCGCGAGCATGGTCTGCATGGCGAACGTGGCGAGCTGCAGCCGATGACGCACGAGGTGCTCGACACCTTCCGCGCACTGGGTTCCATCCAGAAGCGCAACGGTATCAAGGCTGCCCGCCGCTACATCATCTCCTTCACGAAGTCCGCGCAGAACGTGCGCGATGTGTACGAGCTCAATCGTCTCGCCTTCGCCCATCCGGAAGACGTGCCGACCATCGATGTGATCCCGCTGTTCGAACAGCTTGAGGATCTCGAGAACTCGGTGGATGTGCTCGACGAGATCATCAAGATCCCGGAGGTGCAGGCACGCCTGAAGGCAACCGGCGGCAAGATGGAAGTCATGCTCGGCTACTCGGATTCCTCCAAGGACGCCGGCCCGACCACATCCATCCTCGCGCTGCATGAAACTGAGGGCCGTATCGCCAAGTGGGCCAAGGAACACGACATCGATTTGACGCTGTTCCACGGTCGTGGCGGCGCTGTCGGCCGTGGCGGTGGCCCGGCCAACCGTGCGGTGCTCGCGCAGCCTGCCGGCTCGGTCAACTGCCGGTTCAAGCTCACCGAGCAGGGCGAGGTCATCTTCGCCCGCTACGGCAACCCGGTGCTCGGCCTGCGCCACATCGAGTCCGTCGCCGCGGCAACGCTGTTGCAGTCCGCTCCGAGCATCGACAAGATCAACACGGAGATGACCGCGAAGTACAAGCCGATGGCAGACGCGCTCAACGAAGTCTCGCACGAGCGCTTCCTGGATCTGCTGCATACACCGGACTTCGCCGAATGGTTCTCGACCGTCACCCCGCTTGCCGAGGTTGGTCTGCTGCCGATCGGCTCCCGTCCTGCCAAGCGCGGTCTGGGCGCCAAGTCGCTCGACGATCTGCGTACCATCCCGTGGGTGTTCGCTTGGTCCCAGGCGCGCATCAACTTGGCTGCATGGTACGGTCTGGGCACGGCGTGCGAGAAGTTCGGCGACCTGGATACGCTGCGCAAGGCGTATGAGGAGTGGCCGCTGTTCTCCACGTTCATCGACAACATCGAGATGTCGATCGCGAAGACCGATGAGCGCATCGCCAAGATGTATCTGGCTCTCGGCGATCGCGACGACCTGCGCGACAAGGTGCTCGACGAGATGCGTCTGACCCGCAAGTGGGTGCTGCGCATTGTCGGCGACGCTTGGCCACTGCAGCACCGTCATGTGCTCGGCCAGGCCATCAGGGTGCGTTCCCCGTACGTGGATGCGCTCTCCGTCACCCAGGTGCTGGCGCTGCGTTCGCTGCGTCGCAAGGTGGACAAGGAAGAACTCAGCCAAAGCCAACAGGCAGAGTTCATCTACCTTATCCTGTGCACCGTTTCGGGTGTCGCGGCAGGCCTGCAGAACACGGGCTGATTCCGATTTCCGACCAATGCAGCGAGAAGGTCTCGTGCCCTGCGGGGTGCGGGGCCTTCTCGCGTTTTGGGCGGGTTGTTGTGATTGGCGAGCGACACACGGCAGGGTCTGGATTATCTCTGGGTAGATGCCTGTATGCGACGACATACACAACTCATCAAAGCCCATGACGATTCGAGTGAATCATCAGGAAATGTTGCGCCACGTATCTGACGACATACACAACATGCCAGTTTCCCTGACGCTTCGGCAACGACGACCGGGAAACCACCCGCCGCGTATCTGACGACATACGCGATCTGCCACATGCCTTGACTACCCAGTGCCGTAAGCCACGAATAGTCACGTTGCGCATGCCCCGGCATACGCAACTCGTCAAATGCCTTGGCAATCCGGAAACAATGACCCAGAAGCGCACGTTGCGTATGTCCAAACATACACAACCCGCAAGTTACGCCACCAATCCGTTCTCCGAGCACACAATCCACCTCACCGCGCATGCGATGACATACACAACCTGTCGGATACCAAGACAATCCGAAGACCATACCGCGAAAGTGATTCGCCCCGCATGCGCCGGCATACGCAACTCATCAAATGCCACGACGATTCGTATAAATAATCAGGAAATGTCACGCTGCGTATCTGACGACATACGCAATCCGTCACATGCCTTGACTATCCAGTGCCGTTAGCGGCGAATAGTCACGTTGCGCATGCGCCGGCATACGCAACCCGTTGGTTGTGTCACCAATCCGATTCCGGAGCACGCAATCCGCCTCGTCGCGCATGCGATGGCATACACAACCTGTCAAATACCGCAACGATTCGAAGACGATACTGCGAACGTGGTCCGCTCAGTATGCGATAACATACTCAACTCATCACATGTCATGACGATATGACTTCACTCATCAGCATTGGACTACTCGGAAAGGTAATCATCCATCACCTCTGTGGGAATACGGGTTCGGTTCCCGTCCACTGTTGGTCCGACTCATCTACCGGGAGTTTGCGGACATGAGGATTCGACTCCCACCCGACGCCCGACCATCCGTCCACTCCACCCACCGGGAGTTTGCTTGATATTCGACGAAGGACGCGCGTTCTCCCGCATTTGCGCGGGACTTCTCACACAATGTGTGATTCGACGCGTAATCTCCCATCGAGCCGATTCGAGTCGCGTTGGTATATCAACGTTTCCCTTGGCACATCATCACCAAACCCGGCCATCACAGCCAAACTCCCGGGAGATCACCACCGCCCCACGAGCCCGCCCAAATCTCCCGGGAGATCTCCACCGCCCCCACAAATCCACCCAGAACTCCCGCATCCCCGGCATATCAGCGCCTACCGAACAGAAAAGCGCCCGTCGCGCGGGACGATACCCTCGCAACGGGCGCGATTACAGCCCAACTACTGCCGCGGAATCAGGCTCCCAGCAGATCAAGCATCTGCGGGACCGACTTCTTGCCGAACTCGATGGTCTGCTGCGCTTCGGACGCGGCATCAGCACCGGGCCGGGTGATGACCATGCACGGCACGCTCATCACGTTGAACTTGTCCTTGAGCTCGGGGAAGTGCGCAATATCGTAGGCTTCCGCCCGCACCTTCGGGTTCGCCGCGGCGATCCGCTGGGTCGCGAGCACGGTTTCCGGGCACATCGTGCACGTGAGCGACACCAGCAGCATGACATCGACCGGCTGGACAATCGAGGCGATCCGTTCGGCGGTGTCCTGGTCGAGCGCCTGCCCCGGACCGGCCACGTTGTACAGGGCGAGCACGAAGGAGTTGAACTCGTGCCCGCTCGGAACGCCATGGAAGGCGATGCCGGTTTCCTGCGGTTCACCGTTAGTGCCAATCGTGCACAACCGCACATTCGGCCGCGCATCCGGCAGCGGCTTGTCCAGCGAGACATCGCCGCCGGTCGCCGGAACCGTATCGACCACCGTGCTCAACTTGCCGTCGCTCAGCGAGGCCATCTCGCCGATGAACGCCTGCAATTCCTTGGACAGCGGGGAATCATCAAGTTCAAGCTTCAATACCAGCGGACGCGCCATCCGCGAGAACACGACCGCAAGCTGCTGGCGGATCGCGTCATCGAAGAACGCATGATTGCTGCCGGCAGGCGCGGCAGAAGCGGTACCGGGACGCTGCGACGCCGGCGCCGGTGACGTGCCCGATGCGCTAGCGGCCTTCGCGGCCTTGGCTTCCTGCTGCTCGTAGGCGGATGTGGTCGGGCGCGGCGGCACCAACCCGGTTTTCTCGCTGAGCTGCTTGGCATACCGTTCCAGTTCAACGGCGGCGATGGCGCCATCCGCGGTCGCCGTGACCACTTGACGCAAGTTCTTGACGCGCAGATCGCCGGCCGCATACACGCCGGGGACCGAAGTCTCCAGGTAGCCGTGCGTGACCACATACCCGTGGTCGTCAAGCTCCACCACGCCACGGACCAGTTCGGTCTGCGGCACATAGCCAGCGAAGACGAACACGCCGAAGGTGCCACCATCAGCCGGCTTCCACACGCTCGTCTCACCGGTACGCGTATCACGCAACGTCGCTTCGGTCAGTCCGCCGGAACCGGCTGCGACCCCGTCGAGCTGCGTATGGTACAGCACCTCGATCTTCGGGTGGTTCTTGGCTTCGGCGGCAACGGCGGCGTCACAAGTGAAATCGCCTTCGCGCACAAGAATGGTGACTTTGCTGGCGTATTTCGTCAGGAACACTGATTCCTCGGCCGCCGCGAATCCGCCGCCGACCACGATGACTTCACGCCCGTTGAAGAATTCACCATCGCAGGTGGCGCAGTAGGCCACGCCTCGGCCCGCATACTCCTGTTCGCCGGTGAAACCGATTTTGCGCGGGGAGGCTCCGGTGGCGATGAGAATGCCGAAGCAGCGGATATCTCCGCGGTTGGTGTGCACGACCTTGATATCGCCGTCCACGTCCAGTCCCGTCGCCTCGGCGACTTTGAATTCCGCCCCGAAATTCTGCGCCTGTTTGCGCATGGTCGCGGTGAGTTTACGGCCGTCGGTGCGTTCGACACCCGGATAGTTGACTACTTCGGACGTGATGGTGATCTGTCCGCCGAAATCCGCCTTTTCCAAAATCAATACGCGGTATCGCGCACGCGCCAGATATAGTCCTGCGGTCAAGCCGGCCGGGCCGCCGCCGATCACCACGACATCATACAAATCATCTTGCTGTTGCATTGTCAGCTCCTCGTCATCGCAACGATTACGGGTTCACATGACGGATGCCGCCACCCGACGCGGCCGCAACCTTCACTGATTGCGGACGCTGCGACCGGTGACGGCATCCGTGATAGGGAATGAAAACCGTTTCAGCCAATCAGCCGAAGGTCACAGCTGGCCGACGAGATCCAGCGACGGCGCGATGGTTGCCTCACCGGGCTCCCACTTGGCCGGGCAGACCTGGTCGCCGTGCTCGTAGACGAACTGGGACGCCTGCACGCGGCGCAGCAGCTCTTCGGCGTTGCGGCCGACGTTGGAGGAAATCACCTCGTAGGCCACAACCTTGCCTTCCGGATTGATGATGAAGTCGCCGCGCTCGGCCTGGCCCAGCTCCTCGTTGTAGGTGTCGAGGTCGCGGGCGAGCAGCGCCGTCGGGTCGGCGAGCATCGGATACTGGATCTTCGCGATTTTCTCGTTCGCGTCATGCCATGCCTTGTGCACAAAGTGCGTGTCATGGGAGACGGAGTAGATTTCGCAGCCGATCTTCTTGAACTCCTCGTAATGGTCCGCGAGGTCTTCAAGCTCGGTCGGGCACACGAAGGTGAAATCAGCCGGATAGAAGAAGAACAGCGACCAGTGGCCGAGCACATCAGCCTTGGTCACTTCATGGAAATCGTTGTTCTGGAACGCCTGGACAGTGAAGTCGGTGAGTTCGTGTTGCAGTAGTGTCATGGTGCACCTCGTCATCTCGTTGTTCGATTCTGACGGGCTTTGCGCACGGCCCGCCTATCACGGGCCCGGAGGTCCCGGCCCCGCGTGGCTCCCATGCTAGACCATGACGGATGGAAAAACTCGGATTTCCGCTGTGGTAATCATCACAGTGTGTTGTCCGTCACACAGTGCCGTCCGTCGCACAGCATTGTCCGTCACGCAGCATTGTCCGTCGCACAGTGTCAGTGTTGTACCGACATCCGCCCAGATGTACCGCGCCGAAACCGCTCAGCCCA
>NZ_JBJEIH010000058.1:0-38920 GCF_051876855.1 Bifidobacterium sp. | reverse complement strand
GCATAGTTGAAATCACCGTCAATCGCGAGCGAGAACAAGCCGAAATCGACACCGTCGGCCTCAATCCGGTACTGTGTGTGGGCGGGGTCCGCCGGGCTTGCCACAACATCGGCGGGCGTGGTGAGTTTCGCCTCGTCATGCAGCGCGAAGGTGACGATATTCCGCCGGTCGCGCTGCGCCTGCTGCCTGATCAGATCAGCATGATCCGCATCAGCGCCGAGCACGAGTGTGCGGCAGTTGTCGACAATCTGCCGCTTGCACCACAGATAATCCTCGAATGTCGGGTGCTCGATAGGGCTGATATGGTCGGGGGAGATGTTCAGGAACACGCCCACGTCGAAGGTCAGGCCGTACACGCGATTGACTTTGTACGCCTGTGAAGAGACCTCCATGACCAGGTACCGCATGCCATGGTCTACGGCCTCGCTCATCATGCGGAAGGCGTCAAGCGATTCCGGCGTAGTCAGATCGGATTCAACATACGTGTGGCCGTCCACACAATTGTCGACCGACGAGAACAGCGCCGCCTTGCCGCCGCTGAGGGCGCCGAGCACGGCATGGGTGAAGTAGGCGGTCGTGGTCTTGCCTTTGGTGCCGGTGATGCCGACGACGGTCAGCTTCTCCTGCGGACGGCCGTAAAATTCCGCGGACAGCAGGCTCATCGCCTTGCGCACGTCGGTTACAATCAGCCCCGGGGCGGCGGTGCGCTCATGGAACTCGGTTTCAGACACGTATGCCGCCAGCCCGCGCGCATCGATCCCGTCAAGATACTCCGGTCGGAACGCGCCCTTGCAGAACAGCAGCGTACCGTCTTCCACCTTGCGCGTGTCATAGGTGACCGAAGAGAACGGGGTGTCCGAACCCTCGAATTCGCCGGCGTCCAGCGTCCAGCGGTCAGCTCGGACGATTTCATGCAACATATGATGCTGTTGCAACAGCTGTGCGGCCGAAGCCAGAGTCAAAGCCATGAGTGAACCTTTCTTGTCGTTCCCCGTCTGCCCGCCCTCATTGTAGACGGTGCGCTGTGTCGGTTCCGTGCATGTGCGTGCCGGGAGTCCAGCAGCGCCGCATGATTTTCGCTTGTTTTCGCCTGATATCTGCCGATGTGGTCACAACCACTGGTCGTGCAGCGGGGTACGGCCGCGGCTTTCCAGCCACTGATTAAACGATGTCTGCCAAGCATCATGCGCTTGCCGCTGCCAATCCATCAGCCCACCCAAGGTCAGATGCCCGACTTGGGGGTACAAGGTGCTCATCGGCTTGATGAGGTCCACTGCGGCGACCGTATCCGCCGTGGCGTTGTGGAAATCGCCGGTGGGGACAACACCGTAATATTCCGTGGTCAAGGTCAGGGTACGCTTGCCGTGGCGCTTGGATACCGCGCGGTCGATGACCAGCGGGTCGACCACCAGCAGGCTGGATGCCGCCGACGCCTGATCCGTCCGTTCGCCGACTTGGGGCAGCTTCCAACGATCCAGGTCGCCTTCGAGCATGTGGACATCAAAGGGTGCATTGTAGGCCAGAAGCGGGATGTTTTTATTCTGCGCCGCCGCGATAGCCCGGGCAATCTGGTCAATCGCGTCCGTCGGCTCCATACCGTGTTCAGCAAGATAGTCGTCGGTGAAGCCGTTGACGGCGCTCGCCCTCGGATTCATCCGCCGATGCGGGTTGATCACCCACTCGGCCTCGGCGTCACCTTCATGGCCGCGTTGTGGATCGCGCAATACGAGGGTGGCGGACACGATGGCGTCACGCCCCGCCGCAACGCCCGTGGTTTCGGTGTCGAAGCCAAGCAGCCACGAAGAGCCGAGCTGCGTGTCATCGCTTTGTTGCGGAGCTTCCTCCAACGCCGCAATCAGTGCGTCATAAGTCATGGTCATAAGGAACATTGTGCGATGCGAAACAGACAATCACCGGCAGGACGCTTCCGCGGCTCGCCGTCATCGCAATTGCGAAACGCCGCGTGCGGCGCGTCATAGAATAGTGGGGTGAGCAACGAGCTGAACGAATCAACAGAAGAGAAGCGCAAGCGCTTCGAAAAGCTCGCCATGCCCGCGGTGAACACGTTGTACCGTCAGGCAATGAAACTGACCAATAATCCCGATGACGCGCAGGATCTGGTCCAGGACACCTTCGAACGGGGATTCAAGGCGTTTGACAGCTTCAAACCGGGCAGCAATTTCGAAGCGTGGATGACCACAATCGAGCGCAACTCGTATTTCAACCAGTATGCCAAGGCGAAGCGGCGCCCGCAACGCGCGAACGATTCGACCGGGGAATACGATGACTGGGATATCTACTCCGCCTCCGAACACGCCTCGCAAGGCCTGGAGTCGGCTGAACAGCAGTATCTTGACACGTATGCGCCCGAGGAAATCATGGCGGCGCTCAACAAACTCAGCCCTGAACGCCGGCAGGTGTTCATCGACGCTGCGATCGACGGCAAGTCCTACCAGCAGGTGGCGGACGAGCAAGGTGTGAAAATCGGTACGGTGATGAGCCGGCTCAACCGTGCGCGCACCCAGCTCAAGCAGGAACTCGCCACGTATGCGAAAGAACGCGGATATGGTGTCGGGCGCACTCGTGCGGGCGGCAGTGATTCCTCTTCGCCGGTCGCGAATTCACCGCGTCGCGGCCATCACAAGTCGGTCACGGCGGGCCATAATGAATAGCGACACATGTAAGCCAGCATGCCGCGGGCATCGCAGGAAGGAGTCGGCATGAATCAGTATGAGCATCATAGCCATATCTCCATCACCCGCCATACCCGCGAAGGCGTGACGCGCACCGATGTGCATATCGAGCGGATCGGCTCGTTCTCCGGCGAGGACGGCGACCGCGAAGGCATTGATGCCGCGCGTGACGGCGGACATGAGTGTTTCGACCCCGAATCCTGTTGTGATGCGCAGGAGCGGGCGCTCATCGCGATGATGCGCGCTTATCTGCGTCCGCAGGCGGCGCCGGAATGCTTGATTGAGCGGTTGCATCGCACCTTGGATGCCTGCTGCCGTGAGGAAGAATGCGGGCATGATGATGTCCGTGATGGTGATGCCCGCGATGCGTGTGAGGTTCATGGCGCCCGTGAAGTTCGCGATGCACACGATGTACGCGATTTTCATGTCGCCGACGGCGTTGATGGGCATGTCACGGATCTGCAGCCCGATGACGTCGTACGCCATGCCGATGCCCCGCGCCCGGCTGGCGGCACGGTGGTGGTACGCCGTGTGCGGGTGCCCGGTACAGAGATTGTGACGGTCACCGATTTGTCTGTCCCCGAAGGTTGGACCTTCCCCACATACCCCGAAGCGCATTGAATCGCCGTCGCGCGGTAATTCGCCGTGTCGACTGGCTTGCCGTCTGCTTAATCGGCTGATGCCCGTTGCTGAAATGTCGGGTTGTGTATGTCCCGGCATGCGTTGTGTGTCGGATGGAAGTTGTCCCGCTATGTCTGGGAGTCGGAATGTCGGGTTGTGTATGTCCCGGCATACGCAAACCGCCGAATACGGGCCTGACGCGCCGCTTCCCGGCTGGGTTCGACAAGTCGCGCATGCCATGGCATGCGTAGTGCTTCGGCTGGAAGGCATGCTGCCCAGTCTGGGGGGCGGAATGATGGGGTGCGTATGTTTTGACATGCGTTTCACGTCGGATGTGAGGTGTCTCCGCCTGTCTGGAGGCAGGAATGTCGGGTTGTGTATGTCCCGGCATGCGTTGTGTGCCAGATGAAAGTCATGCTGCCCTGTCCGGGAGTCATTACACCGAACCGTGTATGTCTTGGCATGCGTTGCGCGTCGGATGTGAGGCGTCCCCGCCTGTCTGGTGGTCGGAATGCTGGGTTGCGTATGTTCCGGCATGCGTTGTGTGTCGGATGGAAGGCATGCTGCCCAGTCTGGGGGGTTGGAATGATGGGTTGCGTATGTCCCGGCATACGCAACCCGCCGAATACGGGCCTGACGTGCCGCTTCCCGGCTGGGTTCGACAAGTCGCGCATGCCATGGCATACAGAATGCGCGGCAAACGCCCCGGCCAGAACCGTTGATTGCCTTCCACATGCTCCACCACCGGACACACATTTTGGCCTATAACCCCCAATACCCCTGTTCGCACGGATACCTGTTCGCACGGATACCCGATGATCATGAACCCCCAACGATTCCCGGCAAAGAAAAACCCTGCAGGCGATGATTCATGTCATCACCCACAGGGTTCATGCAGCTTGTGCTGCGTGCGATGTCGCGGATGCCGCCACCGTAGACCGGCGTGTCGCGACATCCGTCAGCGCAACTCAGGCATTTGGCCTTTTGCCGTGATTGGCGGCTTTTTTGCGACGTGCCTTGCGCTTGCGTCCACGCATACCCATAATGGACTCCTTTGCTAAAGATTGGTAAGCCTACGGGATTATCGCACATCGGCGGGACGTTTACAAATCGGCGGGCCGCTTCAGCGTTATCCGACCAGGATTCAGCGTTGTTCCGCAGAGATGCGGATGCTCGTGACACTTGTATCGCCCGGCTTGATGACGATGAGATCCTTGCCACTGCGGAAAGCGTTCGCGTATGCGGTCTGGGGCTCCACGGCGACACCTTGCGGGCGGATTGCCTCAGGGAAACCGGTTCCTGTACACACTTGGAACGACGTGATGGTCGGGCCGCCGCTGACGGTGATGGTCATGCCGTCCGGGCGGGTGAACACGGCGGATGCGTTGCCGTCATCATCATGATGCAGGTCGGTCCAGGCGTCGTCGAAGGGCCGCCCTTCCAAGGTCGGGTTGTCGCGCAGATCGTAGATGGTGCCGTCCACTGGTTCCGTTCCTCGCGGCAGGAGCCTGTCATCGGCGATGACGTGTGTGTCTGCTTGCACGCGCAGACGGCATTCGGCATTGTCCTGCTCGATTGCATCTCCGGTGCTGTGCCGCCCGTTGGCCAGCCAAGGGTGCATTGCCGCAGCCCACGGCGCGTCGGTTGAGCCGTTGTTCAGGGCGCTGAGCGTCAGGGACAGGCCGTGTTCGTCAAGCCGGTAATCCGCGGTGACGACCACGTCGAACGGGTAGCCTTCCAATGCAGGCGCACGCCATTGCAGACTGACGCTGTTGTCCGTGCGCGCAAGCCGCGTCCAATACGCGCGGTAGCCGTACCCGTGGATTGCGTTGTGGCGTTCATGCTCGTCGATTGGCAGCACATACTGTGTGCCTTCGAACTCGTATTCGCCGTCTTCGATGCGGTTGGGGAAGGGGATGAGCAGCTGTCCGCGGCAGCAATTGGGGATATCGTCCTCATCGAACGGCACGATGATGTCCTTGCCGTCGAGGGTGAGGCTGCGCAATGCCGCGCCTTGCTCGGTGACGGTCGCCGCATACCTGCCGAATACGAGATGATACTGCTGTCCTGTCCTTGGTGGGAACATGCCCTGACTCCTGTCCGCTAAATATATGCGCCGCTGCGGATGCCACCGCCTCGGCGCGGGTTGCTGATTCCATGCTATCGCGATGTGCGCCTAGGCGCGTATGCGATGGTTTTGCGCGGCAGACGATGAGGGCATGTGCGGCGTGTTGTGCACGAACTGCGTGAGGCTCGCCGAAACCGTGTCGGCGATGGCGGCCGGCATTACGATGAATGGTGCCCCGAGCGGGGCGTACATGTCGAGACACAGACAGGAGCAGTAAGCGGTATGAGCGGCGACGGCAAGCGTATTATTCTGGCTGATCCGAGGGGATTCTGCGCCGGTGTGGACCGCGCGATCGCCACCGTGCAGACCATCGTGAAAACCGCGCATCCGCACAGCGGCCTGCCGCCGGTGTATGTGCGACGCCAGATTGTGCACAACCGCCATGTGGTCGACGATCTCGCTGCCCAAGGCGCGGTGTTTGTTGAGGAATTGTCCGAAGTCCCTGATGATGCGGTCGCCGCGGGCGTGCCGGTGGTGTTCTCCGCGCATGGTGTGTCGCCGCAAGTGCAGGCGGAAGCCAAGCGGCGTGGCATGTTCATCGTCGATGCGACCTGCCCGTTGGTGAGCAAAGTCCATCGCGAGGTGCTCAGGTTCGTCCGTGAGGGCTATGAAATCGTGTATATCGGGCATCGCGGGCATGATGAGGCCGTCGGCGTGGTGGGGGAGTCGCCGGAGCATGTCCATCTGATCGAGCATGAAGATGATGTCGCGGACCTTGATTTCCGACCTGGGCAGAAGCTGGTGTTGCTCACCCAGACCACGTTGAGTGTCGATGAGACCGCCGGCGTGGTGGCAGCGCTCAAGAAGCGGTTTGATTGGATTGAGGAGCCGCCGAGCTCCGATATCTGCTATGCAACGCAGAACCGGCAGACCGCGGTGAAAACGGTTGCCGAACGGGCGCAATGCGTGGTAATCGTCGGGTCGGCGAACTCGTCGAATTCGGTGCGGCTGATGGAAGTCGCCCAGGAAGCGCTGGGGGAGCGGGGGCGTGCTCACCGCGTCGATGATGCGGCGGAAATGGATCCGGCTTGGTTCGAGGGCGTTGACACGGTCGGCGTCTCCTCGGGTGCCTCGGTGCCTGATTCGCTGGTCGACGGGGTGGTCGAGGCGCTTCGGCCGCTTGGATTCACCGATGTTTCCTATGTTGAGACTGTCAAGGAGAACATGCATTTCGTGCTCCCTGCCGCGTTGCGCAAACGCGAGGGAAGCGCCGGTAAACGGTCGGAGTAGTTGTCTCGGCGTGATGAAACCTCAGTTTGCGCATGCCC
The DNA here is from genome assembly GCF_051876855.1 of Bifidobacterium sp. GTDB lineage: Bacteria > Actinomycetota > Actinomycetes > Actinomycetales > Bifidobacteriaceae > Bifidobacterium. Next base: position 32,210 of record NZ_JBJEIH010000058.1, on the reverse strand, counting down.
GGACATACGCAACTCGTCGTTTGCCTGCGGATGCTCCCGATGCGTAGGCTGATTCGCCCGTCGATGTATGCCACGGCATACGCAAGTTGCCGAATCCGTATGAGATGTTGCGGTGTTTGAGACGCATTGTTGGGATTAGCATGTCGGGGGATGCGCAACCTGTCGAATCCCGTCCGCAGCGCCGCCCGATGCTGGCGTTGCGCTGAATCGCGTATGTCGTGACATGCATTATCAATCAGAACGCCAAATTCAGAGCGCCTGATGATGATGCTCGATGTCTCGTCGTATTTGCGGGCGAGGCAGGAGAGACGGGCGGGGCGGCCGGGACTGGTGAGGCGGGTATAGTCACCACCAGCTGGCATGTCACCAGTCGTAGTACGGCGTCAAGCCTCGCGCCGTCGCCGCACATCGCCGGTCGCCGGTCACCACGTGCCTATCGGGGCGGTTGTCGCGTTGAGCACAGCGACCAGATCGTGCGGATTGACGCCGACGCTCAGGCCGCGCTTGCCGCCGGACACAAGGATTTCATCGAATTGCAGGGCGCTGTCGTCCAGCACGGTTTTGTGCCGGCTTCGCTGGCCGAGCGGGGAGATGCCGCCGACCACATAGCCGCTTTCGCGCATCGCGACTTTCGGGTCGGCCATCGTCGCTTTCTTCGCACCGACTGCGGCAGCCAGAGCCTTCAAATCCATATGGCCGCTCACCGGGACGACACCGATGACGCGCTCCTTACCGGTATCCGCCATCAGGGTTTTGAACACCTGCTTGGGGTTGAGGCCGAGTTTTTCTGCCGCTTCGACACCATACCCCTCATCCATGTGATCGTTCGAATGGTCGTATTCGTACAGTTTGAACTCCACGCCGGCGCGTTCCAGTTGCAGGGTCGCCGGAGTCGAACCCATGCCTTTGTCGTTGTGTTTCTTCTTACCCATGCCCCACATGCTTGCACCACCGGTTGACGGGCGGCATAAGAAAACTCCTCGGAATCGCTCCCGAGGGGTTGTTCAGCGCTGGAACGCTAGGCTAGGCTCACTTGTTGAGCTCAGCGAAGTACAGCAGGGTACGGATCATGTTGGAGGTGAAGCCGTACTCGTTGTCGTACCAGGAGACGGTACGAGCCAGCGTCAGGCCGTCAACGGTGTTGACGTCGGTCTGCGTCGGATCGAACACGCCACCGTGGGTGTCGCCGATGATGTCGGAGGACACGATGCCGTCGGCGTTGTAGCCGTAGTAATCGGTGTCGGAGAAGGCTTCCTTGAAGGCTTCGTTGATCTCGTCAACGGTTGCGGCCTTTTCGAGGACGGTGGTCAGCTCGGTGACGGAGCCGTCCGGGACCTGAATGCGCTGGGCATGGCCCTGGAGCTTGCCGTTGACCTCCGGGACGACCTTGCCGATGGCCTTAGCGGCGCCGGTGGAATGCGGAATCGTGTTGATCGCAGCGGCGCGGTTGTTGCGGGCCTTCGGGAAGCGCGGGCCGTCGAGCAGCATCTGGGTGCCGGTGTAGGCGTGGATGGTGGTCATGAAGCCGGCCTTGATGCCGAACTTGTCGTTCAGCAGCTTGACCATGGCGGCCATGGAGTTGGTGGTGCAGGAACCGGCGGACACGATGGTGTCGGTCGGCTTCAGGATCTGATGGTTCACGCCGTACACGACGGTCGGGGTGGTCTCGTCCTTGGCCGGAGCGGAGATCAGGACCTTCTTGGCACCAGCGTTGATGTGCGCCTGGGACTTTTCGGCGGAGGTGTAGAAGCCGGTGCACTCGAGCACGTACTCAACACCGTCGTTCTTGACCCACGGGATGTTGTTGGCGTCCTTCTCGGCGTACACGGTGTATTCCTTGCCGTCCACGATGATGGAGTGATCGGTGGAGGTGACCTCGACCGGGGTGCCATCGTCATGACGGAAGGTGCCGTGGGTGCTGTCGTACTTCAGCAGGTAAGCCAGCATGGACGGGGTCGTCAGATCGTTGATGGCTGCGACCTCGATGTCACCGGCCTGACCACCACGAGCCTGCAGCTCGAAGATGCGGCGGAACGCAAGACGACCGATACGGCCGAAGCCGTTGATACCAATCTTTACTGTCATGTATATCTCCCTTAGGGATCAGGCTTCGGCGTGTGCGGGCGTAAGCGGGCACGTGCCTCAGCCATTGTTTACCAACGGTACCCACTGTAATGCTCACGGTGTACGAATGTTGGGGCAATAGTCATGCTGAAGGCGCAACTGTTATGCGATTTCCATGAGTGTCCCGTGCAACGTTGCTGAACGTCATCGGACATTGCAAACGTTTGTTTTCGCAAGATACTTGCAGACCGCGGCGAATGGTTTCATCGGCGCGAAGAATCCAGGCGATTCCCTGCAATCGTGGTCATCGGTCAGGCCGATTGGCGCGGTGTCGCAAGCGCAGCGGACACCGCGGTGCTCAACGCGCCCAGGTCGCCGCTGAATGCGTGCAGACGTTCGACATGGGGCAATCCCGCTTCGATGGGGAACGTGACGATCAGCGTGCCGGAGCCGACGCTGACGACCGCGGGGGTGGCGGCCAGGAACTCGTTGCTGACGCCTTGGACCGTGTCGTTGAGCATAGTTGCGTGTTCAAGACGATACTTGAGGCCGTGTTCGGTGACGTCGGTCGATTGGTCGCTGTGCGAGAACACCGATACCATGCGTCCAGCGCCGCGTGTCGCGGCATCTGCGGAGAAGGAGAGCGAACCGTCCGATATTGCGGTGACGACGGTGCCGTCGCCGAACAGGTAGCCGATGCCGCCATGGGCTGCCAGACGTGCAAGGATCTGGATATTGGCGATGGAATGATCGACACGTCCGCCGAGCGCACCATATATATGGAAAGTCCGGGCGCCCTTCGCCCAACCGACTTTCAGGGCAGACAGCAGGTCGGGGTCATCTTTCTCCTCGGGCAGGCGGATGGTGCCGGATTGTTCGGGCACCGGTCCGCTGATGGAATCGAAGTCGCCAATTACCGCATCGGCGTGGATGCCCAATGTGCGTGCATGGTCGAGCCCGCCGTCGGCGGCGATGACGAACGCGTTGTGCGGGAGCAAGGGGCGCTCGCCGAAATACGTGCCTGCCGCGAAAACGACGCATGTCGTAGCCACACTGCCGGTGTCGCGCGGTTGCTGGCGTCGCTGGCGTTCCTGTTCCATAGGGCTCCCTTCCTGATATGCGACCAGTATAATGGCGGCCGGTCAGATTGCGGGACTTGGGTCCGGCCCGGGGTGAGACGCGGCGCCCGTGATGCGCGCAACGATGTCGCGACACGCGGCTGCATTTGGTCCTGCCATGTGCTAAGCTATTGCACCGGCTTGAGAAATCAAGAAAGCGGGTGTCAACCCCACCTGGAAGCCTGTCGTGGTTTCGGGTTCAAGGTTAGACCTTGATGCGTGTCAACGCATTGTTGAATGACGATTTGGTTGTACGGATTCGTATGGCGAGGTCGCGTCAGTGTCTTCCATGAACTCACCGCGAACGGTTCTGAGGGGAATCCGCTTAAGGAAATATGAGGATTGGAGTCATCATTAGCGACGAACCACGCATTAACGACGAGATTCGCGTCTCCCAAGTGCGCCTGATCGGCCCGAACGGCGAGCAGGTCGGCGTCATCGCGACCACGGTTGCGCTGAACTTGGCGAAGGAAGCGAACCTCGATCTCGTCGAGGTGGCACCGAACGCGAAGCCTCCGGTGGCCAAGCTCATTGATTACGGCAAGTACAAGTACAACGAGAAGATCAAGGCTCGTGAAGCGCGCCGAAATCAGAGCACTGCCGAAATCAAGGAGATCCGTTTCCGTCTCAAGATTGACGCCCACGACTTCGAGGTGAAGAAGGGCCATGTTATCCGCTTCCTTGAAGGCGGCGACAAGGTCAAGGTCACCATCATGCTGCGCGGCCGCGAGCAGTCCCGTCCTATCGGCGGCGTGGAGCTTCTCGAGAAGCTCGCCGACGAGGTGCAGGACTACGGCACGGTGGAATCCGCGCCAAAGCAGGAGGGCCGCAACATCATCATGACGCTTGCGCCCAAGGGCAAGAAGGTGCACACGCAGTCCGAGCAGCGCCGTCGCGGCGCCGAGTCGCGTGCGGAGCGCCAGGCACGCCAGGCGGCGCGCCTCGCAGCCAAGCAGGAGTCGAAGGCCAAGGCGGCCCAGGCCGCCAAAGAGGCTGTCGCCTCCGTCGAACAGAAGGAAGACAAGCCTTCCAAGTAGGCCAAATGAATGTGTCGGATGGGCCGAGCCCATTCGCCCACGCTATCCAACACGATGTGATAGATAATCACAAGGAGGGCAGCAATGCCGAAGATGAAAACCAATTCCGCCGCTTCCAAGCGCGTCCGCGTCACCGGCTCGGGCAAGCTCATGCACGCCGGCACCGGTATGCGCCACAACCTCGAGCACAAGTCGGCCAAGAAGCGCCGTCACCTGTCCACCGACGAGGTGCTGGCCACGTCGCAGGCGAAGAAGATGCGCGGTCTGCTCGGTCGCTGAACCGAAGCCCGTTGAGTTACTAGACGAATAGAAAGCTGAGGAAATAACTATGGCACGAGTCAAGCGCGCAGTCAACGCCCACAAGAAGCGTCGCGTCGTTCTCGAGAGGGCTTCCGGCTATCGCGGCCAGCGCTCCCGTCTGTATCGTAAGGCCAAGGAGCAGCTGCTGCACTCCTTCACCTACAACTACCGTGACCGCAAGGCACGTAAGGGTGACTTCCGCAAGCTGTGGATCCAGCGCATCAACGCCGCCGTCCGCGCTGAAGGCATCACCTACAACCGCTTCATGCAGGGTCTGCGTCTCGCCGGTATCGAACTCGACCGTCGCGCCCTCGCCGAGCTCGCCGTCTCCGATCCGGACACGTTCAAGACCATCGTCGACGCCGCTAAGGCTGCGCTGCCGGCTGATGTGAACGCCCCGGTCGCTGCCTGAGCGCATCCGTGAGCATAGCGGCCCTGCGGAGGCCTGAACGCCGCTGACCGTTTTGCCAGGCTTTGCAATGCCCCGACTTCCGTAAGGAGCCGGGGCATTGCCGTATGTTCTGCCCGTCGGCCGGCACGTGGGTACGACGGAAAGAATCCAACGGCAAGAACGCAATAAGTTACGGCATACCTTCTGCCGACGCTGAGTGGGCCTTTAGCGTCGGCAGAAGCAGGAGTGAGAGGGGACTCCGGTTACGTGGCAGCGGGGGAATGGCTGATGTCCGACAAAGACGGGCGCGACGGTGCCACGTCACGGATCGGGTGCCGTCACCCCTTCACAAACTGTCTACGCCAAGACCGGTCTCAGCGTAGACAGTTTGTTAAGCGCCCTGTTGGATTAGCACCCCGAAGTGTCAGCCGCCGTTGTATCAGCACCGACACGCGTCCGGAACCGAGACACGAAGTGTGGCTTCGGGATTTGCGCTGTGAACACGGGAACGGGCAACCGCAGTCGTGTTGCCGTGCCTGTACCATATGCAACAGCACAGCAGGTAGATACACCGGCACAACACCGGCACGGGAGATGATGGAACGATGGCCGAGCGTTCAGATCCGCCGACGACACTGTCGTCCTCGCTGAGCGACCAGCTGTCGGCGTTCATCGGGCATATCGCCGTGGAACGCGGCCTCGCCGACGCGACCGTCGACGCCTACCGGTCGGATCTCGAGCGCTATATCACCTGGATGGAAGATCACGGCATCCGCTCGCTGGACGGAATTCGGCCGCAGGATGTGCAAGCCTATGCACAATCGCTTGCCGGGCAAGGCCAGAGCGTGGCAAGCCGCCGGCGCCACCTCGCCAGTATCCACGAATTTCACCGGTTCGCATTATCTCGTGGCGCGGTCAGCGACGACGCCTCTGCGAAAGTGCGTGCCCCGAAAGGCGGATCCCATCTGCCGGACGTCTTGACGATCGACGAGGTCTCGACGTTATTGGACGCCGCGGCGATGCACGGCAGCCATGACCCTGTGGTCTTGCGGGACAAGGCGTTGCTCGAATTCCTGTACGCCACCGGCGCCCGTATTTCTGAGGCAGTGGGCGTGGATTTCGCTGATATTGACTTCGATGACCGACTGGTCAGGCTTACCGGCAAAGGCTCGAAGCAACGGCTGGTGCCGATCGGCAGCTACGCGTGCGACGCGTTGGAACAGTATCGAAGCCTTGGCCGACCTGCACTTGCGAGCAAAGCCAAGCAGCCCGAGTTGCGGGCGGTGTTCCTCAACCGGCGCGGCCAGCGCCTGTCGCGGCAAAGCGCCTGGGACGCCGTACGCATTGCGGGGGAGCGGGCGCATCTGGCCCGTCCGTTGCACCCGCATACTTTGCGTCATTCCTTCGCCACGCATCTGATCCAAGGCGGCGCCGATGTGCGTACCGTGCAGGAGCTGCTCGGGCATGCGTCGGTCACGACCACGCAAATTTACACGCATATCGCCCCGGAAACCTTGATGGAAACGTATATGACCGCTCATCCGCGGGCGCGATGACCGTGCCGCGCGATACAGCTGCTGGGGCGTGCGGGAGATACGATAGTGTCCGGTGTGCGGCGACGCGGTCGCACGTCAGGCGTATCCGCGGCGGATACGCGGGAAGGAGCAGGCGTGGATGACACGATGACCCCGATGCGCGACACCCGTCAGGGATTGTTGCCGATTATGGGAACGAATACCGGCGCAACGCAATCGATCCATGCATCGGATGATGACGAGTTGGAAGCCGAGGATGGGGCGCAGCCGGACGTGGACACGCCGCTTGGTACAGTGAACGGTATGCCAACGGATTTACTGGGACGAGAATATGAGACGTTTCCTGCGCCACAGCCGCGCCACGAGCACGGGCCTGCGCGCGTCATCGCGATGTGCAATCAGAAAGGCGGCGTCGGCAAGACCACCAGCTCCATCAATATCGCCGGTGCACTCAGCCAGTACGGCCGTCGTGTGCTGATTGTCGATTTCGACCCGCAAGGCGCGGCGACGGTCGGCCTCGGCATCAACGCGAACACCGTGGACAACACCGTGTACACCGCCCTGTTCGACCCGTCCGTCGATCCGCACGACATCATCCAGCATACGGATTTCAAGAACCTTGACGTCATGCCCGCGAATATCGATTTGTCCGCGGCGGAAGTCCAATTGGTCACTGAAGTCGGTCGCGAGCAGATCCTCGCCAGCGTACTGCGCAAAGTACGCGATGAATACGATCTCATCATCATCGATTGCCAGCCGTCCCTCGGCCTGCTCACCGTCAACGCGCTGACCGCGGCAGACGGCGTGATGATCCCGGTCGCCGCCGAATTCTTCGCGTTGCGTGGCGTGGCGCTGCTCATGCAGTCCATCGAGAAAGTCCAGTCGCGCATCAACCCGTCCCTCGAAATCGACGGGGTGCTGGTCACCATGTACACACGTACCCTGCATTCCGAGGAAGTGCTGCAGCGCATCTATGAGGCGTTCGGCGACAAGGTATTCCACACGGTGATCTCCCGGTCCATCAAACTGCCCGATGCGACAGTCGCCGCTGCGCCGATCACGATATACGCGCCGAACCACAAAACCGCGCAGGAATATCGTGAAGTCGCCCGCGAGATGGTCGCGCGCGGAGTCGTCGCCTGAACGTTGGCGGATACGCCGTGAGTGGGCAGTCGCCGTCTGTGCAGGGGCAGGTGCCGGCATCGGATGGTGTCCAAAGCGATGAAACCGGTACGCCGGCCATGACGGCCATGGCGGACATACCTGCCGCGGACGGTTTCTCCGTCAATCTGGACAACTACGCCGGACCGTTCGACGTGCTGTTAGGCATGATCGCCAACAGGCGCCTCGAACTGACCGAAGTGTCCCTGTCTGCCATCACGGAAGAATTTCTTGCATACGTGCGCACGCTCGACACCGAGCGCAATATGGATGAGGCGAGTGCGTTCCTCGATGTGGCGTCCGTGCTCATCGAAGCGAAAAGCGCCGCCTTGCTGCCGCATGACGAAGACGGCACCCGGGATGAACGCAGCATGGAGGCGTTGCGGGAACGCGATCTTCTGTTTGCTAGGCTCCTGCAATACCATGCGTTCAAACAGGCGGCGTCTGATTTCCGCGTCCGGATGGATGACAACGCGCGCCACGCCCACCCCGGCAATGCCGACCCTGCTTTCGCCGCGATGCTGCCGCAACTGGTGTGGACACTCACTCCGCAGGAGCTTGCGGGAATCGCTGCGGCGGCATTGACGAACGCGCCGTTGGAACATGTCGCGACGCATCAATTGCATGTGCCGTTGGTTGATTTGCGGGAGCAATCAGCGTTGGTCCGCGATCGCCTGCGCTCCTTGCCCGCCGGCGAGGGCATGGCGTTCTCCAAGCTGTGCGAGGACGCGCACGGCACGCTTGAAGTGGTTGCGCGGTTTTTCGCCATCCTCGTGTTTTTTAAGCAGGGAGCCGTGCAATACCGCCAGTCCGGGCCGTTCGAACCGTTGTTCGTCAGGTGGATGCCGGGCCGCCAGAACGCCGAATTGGTTGGCGAGAAGGATATGTCATGATGCAAGACGAGACGAAGCATGAGACGCGAACCACGGATAGTCCGGGAATCCAGGATGGTCTGGACAAGCTCCAGCAGGCCTGGCAGGTCGAAGACTTCCCGGGTGGCTTGCCGGCGTGCCTGGAAGCGGTGCTGATGGTCGCGGACGGGCCACAACAGGAGCGGGACCTGGCGCATGTGTTGCATTGTGACCTTAGGGATGTCCACGACGCGCTCGAATCGCTCCAACGCGAATACGATGGGGACCCCGATCACGGCATTGCCCCGCGAGGCTTTGCCTTGCGCAACAGCGCTCGCGGATGGCAGTATGTCAGCCGCAGCGAATTCGAGCCGGTTGTCGGCGCGTTCGTTACCGACGGGCAGACTTCGCGCCTGTCGCAGGCGGCGCTCGAGGCGCTCGCCATCATCGCGTACAAGCAGCCGATGACTCGCGCCCAGGTCGCCTCCATCAGAGGCGTCAATTCCGACGGCGTGATCCGATCGCTGACCGTGCGAGGACTGGTGCAGGAACACGGCGCCGACCCTCAGACGCACGCCGCACTGCTGGAAACGACCGGGTTGTTCCTCGAATATATGGGTCTCGATTCGTTGGACGACTTGCCGTCGTTGGCCCCGTTCCTACCTGCCGACGCAGGGCAAGTGGTCCGGGAGGCGGCGGGGGAGCAGCTTGGCGCGTTGTAGCCCGTCGCCGCGGCCGGCCTGTGCGCTTCGCGGACAGCCGATTCAACCTGTCGTGGTCCGCCGGTAATCTTGTGACGGTTTATGTGTAAGCGGTAGGTGGGTGATTCCCGCATCCGAGAGTGATACGTAGACAAATCATGCAATTAAGAGAGGTAATTGATGGCAGTTCGCGGTGATATCCGTAATGTGGCAATCGTAGCGCACGTCGATCACGGCAAGACCACCTTGGTCAACGCCATGCTCCAGCAGTCCCACGTCTTCAATGAACGTGAGGAAGTCCCGGACCGCGTCATGGATTCCAACGATCTGGAACGCGAGAAGGGCATCACCATCCTCGCTAAGAACACGGCGGTCAAGTACACCGGCCCGCTTGCCGCGAAGTACGGTGAGCCCGACGGCATCACCATCAACGTGATTGATACCCCCGGCCACGCCGATTTCGGCGGCGAGGTCGAACGCGGCATCTCCATGGTTGACGGCGTGGTGCTGCTCGTCGATGCATCCGAAGGCCCGTTGCCGCAGACCCGTTTCGTGCTGCGCAAGGCGCTCGAGGCGAAGCTGCCGGTCATCCTGTGCATCAACAAGACCGACCGTCCGGACGCCCGCATCTCCGAAGTCGTCAGCGAATCAACCGATTTGCTGCTCGGCCTGGCTCAGGACGTCATGGAAGAGGGCGTCGACCTTGATCTCGACTCCCTGCTTGATCTGCCGGTTATTTACTGCGCCGCAAAGGTCGGCTACGCTTCCGCCGACCAGCCCGCCGACGGCGCCCTGCCGGACAACGACAACCTCGAACCGCTGTTCGAGTCGATTATCGCCAACATCCCCGCCCCGCAGTACGAGGAGGGCGCACCGCTGCAGGCCCATGTCGCAAATATCGACTCCTCCGACTTCCTCGGACGTCTCGGCCTCGTGCGCGTGTACAACGGCCTGCTCGAGAAGGGCAAGACCTACGGCCTGTCCCGCGTGGACGGCTCGATTGAGAACTTCCGCGTTTCCGAACTGCTGCGCACGCAAGGTCTGGACCGCATCCCGGTGGAATCCGCAGGCCCCGGCGACATCGTCGCTGTCGCCGGCGTGAGCGACATCATGATCGGCGAAACCATCGTCGACCCGAACGACCCGCGTCCGTTGCCGCTCATCCATGTCGACGATCCGGCGATTTCCATGACCTTCGGCGTCAACGATTCCCCGCTGGCTGGCCGCGAAGGCAAGGATCACAAGCTTACCGCCCGTATGATCAAGGATCGTCTCGACCGCGAGCTCATCGGCAACGTGTCCATCAAGGTGCTGCCGACCGACCGTCCTGACGCGTGGGAGGTCCAGGGTCGTGGTGAACTCGCCCTGGCCGTCCTCGCCGAGGAGATGCGTCGCGAAGGTTACGAGCTGACCGTCGGCCGCCCGCAGGTGGTCACCAAGATGATCGACGGCAAGATCAACGAGCCGATGGAGAACACCACCATCGACGTGCCTGAGGAGTACATGGGTACGGTCACGCAGCTGCTGGCCGACCGCAAGGGCCGTATGGATTCGATGACCAACCACGGTTCCGGCTGGGTGCGTCTGGAATTCACCGTGCCGTCCCGTGGCCTGATTGGCTTCCGCACCGCACTGCTGTCCGCCACGCGCGGCACCGGCATCGCGAGCTCCATCTCTGCTGGCTACGCCCCGTGGGCTGGTGAGATCGTGACCCGCCAGAACGGCTCCATGGTTTCCGATCGCGCCGGTGTCGCCACCCCGTACGCCATGCAGCGTCTGCAGGCCCGCGGCCAGTTCTTCGTCGAGCCGCAGTCCCCGGTCTACGAAGGCCAGGTCGTCGGCATCAACAACAAGCCTGACGAGCTCGATGTCAACATCACGCTGGCCAAGCATATGACCAATATGCGTTCTTCCACCGCCGACGTGCTCGAAACGCTCACCCCGCCAATCAAGATGAGCCTCGAGGAATCGCTTGATTTCGCGAACGAGGACGAATGCGTCGAGGTGACGCCGGAAGCCATCCGCGTGCGCAAGATTATCCTCAGCCGCGACGAATGGTACAAGTGGCGCGCCAAGCAGCGTCGCCAGAACAACGCGGCAGCCAAGTAAGGCATGACACCGTCATCGCGTTCTTGATGCGCGAAGACGATTGACGGTCTGACGCCGTCTGCACCCGGCATGGTCTGGGTGCAGACGGCGTCGTCGTTTTAGAGGTGTTGTCGTAAGACGCAAGCGTGGAAGAAGCGGGGCGTTTTTCGCGGCGGGAAGGCATACTGGATATATGACTTCTTCACCAGCTTCGGGGCGCGACCTGCCGTGGTCGCATCGCCAGTCCTATCCGACACGGATGACCATTTCGCTGCTCGCCGGCGCCGCGGTCGGCATGATCGGCACGCTTGCGCATCGGCTGGGCGCGTCCTCGAATATCCCGTACGGCCTGGTTCTCGCATTGCTTGTGATCGTGCTGTCGGCGTGGTGTGCACGGTCACGCGCCGGCGCGCTGGGGCTGGGAGTCCATGTGGCGGCGTCCTCGATTGTCGCGTGGGGACTTGCGGTGGCTCCACGCGGTTCGGGCGCATTGGCGCCGGTGGGGTTCGGGGACCCTTCGGCGGTACCGTTCTGGAGCGAGCATGTCGGCATGATATGGCTGTACGGCATGATCGTGGTGCAGGTCATCCTGCTGTTCCTGCCAAAACGATGGTTCCGTATCACCGTGGATGACGACATCCGGCCGGCAGCACACGCGGCGGCTGCAAGCGGCACCGCCGATGGCACAGACGCCGGCAACACCGCGCAAGACAGGGAAGTCCAATGAGTCAAGACGCCACCGACAACACTGTTTGCGACGGCAATCGCGCCTTTGATGCTGCGAGTCGTCGCCAGACGCTCCCGTTGTATTATCTGGGCCCGCAAGGCTCCTTCACCCATCAGGCGGCGGTGTGCGCAAGCCGGATGCTTGCACCGCTGTCGGAAAACATCACGCCGATGCCGGAAAGCACCATCCCCAAGGTCATGGCGCATGTGCGCGACGGCGAGGGGTGGGGTGTCATCGCGTGGGAAAACAACGTCGAAGGATATGTGGTCCCGAATCTCGATATGATGATCGACGCGGATGACGTTGTCGGCTTTGCCCATGTCGGCGTCGATGTCGTGTTCGACGCGTTTGTGCCACAGGGGAGCGTGGAACGTGGCGTCGCGCTCCGTGAAGCGACCGCGCACCCGCACGGATTGGCACAATGCCAGCGGTTTATCGCCCGGCATCATCTCACGCTCATGCCGGCCACGTCGAACGCGGCCGCCTGCCGGGACGTGCGTGACGGCCAAGTGGCGCTCGGCCCATCGATTTGCGGCGAATTATACCATTTGGACACGCTGGAACGCCATGTGCAGGATTATCACGGCGCTCGAACCGAGTTCCTTGTTCTCGCACGCCGGGATGATGTGCCCTCGCTGATGGCACAAGCCAAGGCGGACGGCAACAGCGAGTTCGAAACGATTATCGCGTTCATCCCGTTGAGCACAGGACCTGGCGTGTTGGCGAATCTCCTGGACGTGTTACGTGACGCCGGACTGAATATGACCAGCTTCATCTCCCGCCCGATTAAGGGACATGCGGGGACTTACAGTTTCGTCGCTGCCGTGGATGCGGCACCGTGGCAACCGCATTTCCGCAGTGTGCTGACCGAGGTTGTCGAACATGGCGACTGGGTGAAGACCCTGGCGGTCTACCCGCGCAGAGAGCGCCCGAATCCGCCGGTCAACGAATGGATGCTGCCGCAAGGGGGAGTATGCTTCGACCCCCAATCCATCCCAGAGGCTTGGGATGGCAGTGTCTACGCCGCAAGGGAGTTGCTGTGGTGAGTGATGATTCCACATGGCGGTTCGCAGGCGGTCATGCAGATGGCCTTACAGGCTCGGCGCTCGCCGCGACCGATACGGCGAATGCAGCAGGCTCGACGAACGCGACAGACTCGACAAGCATGACGAACACGGCAGAACGAGGACGGGAAACGGATACGATGACAGACAAGACGGGCATGACAATCGGCATTGTCGGATTGGGCCTGATCGGCGGCTCCCTGGCGCGCCATCTGGCGGACAACGGGCATCGGGTGATTGCGTGGAACCACCGCCCTCACCCGTATGAACAGGCCAGACGGGACGGCATCGTATGCGTGGACTCGCTCGAGGAACTCGCTGGGCATTCAGGTGCGCGCCCCGATCTCATTGTATTGTGCAATCCGCTGAAAGCCATGCCACAGATGCTCTCGAAGCTTGCCCCGGTCATCGACCGCACGGCGACCACCCTGACCGATGTCGGCAGCGTGAAAGCCTTGGTACGGCAGCAAGTCGTCGCCGCAGGCCTGGGGGACTGCTATGTGGGCGCCCATCCGATGACTGGAACCGAGCGTTCCGGCTTCGAGGCTTCCGATCCAAGCCTGTTCGACCATGCCTTGTGGGCAATCACTGTGGACGAATCGACCGATTACCGGCGTTTCCTTGTGGTAGCGCGCATGATTACCGAGGGGTGCGCCAACCGGTGCATCGTCATCGACGATGGCACGCATGATCGCGCGGCGGCGCTAATCTCCCACATGCCACATGTGGTGGCCACGGCGCTGATTAACGAGCTGACGGACAATCCCGACCGCAATATCGCCGCAGCCCTCGCTGCCGGGTCGTGGCGTGACATGACTCGAGTGGCGTTGACTGATCCGCAACGTACCCGCGCCATGGTCGATGAGGATGCTGAGAATGTCGAAACGCTGTTGCGGCATATGGCCGATCGCCTCGTCGCGGTCGCCGACGCGTTGCACGACGGGGACGACCGGCAGATCGGCGAGTTTTTCGCCCACGGCCAGCCGTTCCGCGACTACAAGGCGGCGTGCCTGTGCGCGAATACTCAGGAGGAACCACCGGTGACAATGGACATGCCGCTCAATTCCGCCACGTGGCGTGACCAACTGTTGGAATCGGCACGTCGCGGCGAGCAGGTGACGGGGTGGCGTTCGGATGCCGTCGCGGTGGTCGAGCGCCGCCCGGCGGTGGTGCCCGCTGTGCGCTAGCGAGCCCGTGGCATCTGCCTGCCGGATCATGCGAACATCCGCGGGAGGGCCTGCGGTTTCAAAGGCGTGTGGTTTTGTGCGTTCGGTTTCGTGTTTTTGGTTTCGGCGGCCGGTAGTTTCACGTCATCGGTTTCATATCCCGGTTTCGACCGCCTCGATGGCTGAGTTGGCCGGGCGCGGCCACGCCGGGTGTTGAGTATTGGGAGAAGTCGTCTGATTGCGCGATTCGCATCTGAACTCCCGATTTGCGCGCGGTCGCCCCTAGTCCTTGTCGGATGCCTTTCGACGTGCCGCTGTGCCGGGGCGTTCCGGAACCGGCTTGAGCCGCACAATGCTATCGGCCTCGATGCTGACCTGCTGTTCGGGGCGAGACCCGTTGGCGGCGGCGTCGCGGATCATCTTCAGGGTGGTTCCGTTCCACTGCTGCACATGTCCGACGAAATCCCGATACGTCATTCTGCCGGTATTCGGGTCCGTACCCGCCTTCGTACGGACGACGATGCGGGCCCCAGACGGAATCACACGCGGAAGCCTCGGGATCTCGTTCTGACCGACGGCACCGGACAAGTCCCGCAGCTCGCGCTTCGCGGGTGGAACGTCGGTGTTCCCCGCGGTGTTGTGCGGTTCGGGTTGTGGAACGATGAACATGGTCTCCTCGCTTGCTGGGTTCCGCGGCAGACGGGCCTAAGGTCAATCGCCGCGGGATATGCGGACATGCGGATATTCGGACATGCCGCCGTGCCCATCTTATGGCCGATTGTGCATCGTCATATGACCGTGGCTACGTACTATGGCAACTATCATGGACGAACAAGGATAAGCGGACGAGCGCTGACGAGCAAGGACAGACAGACGGAGGGAAGGCGCGGATGGAACGGGAACGACACAAACCGGGCGCTCGCCGGTCAGGTGGCGCGGCAGATGGCCGGGCTGGCGGCAAGGGGGAGTCCTCGTCGCAGATGGAGCAGCTTGTTGGAGCTCAAATCGAGGCAGTTATCGACGAGTTTCTCCACGATCTTCACGTCAATCGCGCCGCCAGCGATAATACGCTGAAAGCGTATCGCGTCGATGTGCTGGACTGCCTTTCCACCATGAATATCGACGACCTGAAAGCGCTCGACCGGGTCAATGCGGACGATTTGCGGGCGTGGATGTCTAGCGAAAGTGCCCGCGGATATGCGCGTTCCAGCATGGCACGCAGGACTGTGGCGGTCCGTGGCTTTTTCCGTTGGGCGCAGGATCAAGGACTGATCGGCAGCGACCCCGCGGCTATGCTCATGACCCCGAAAATCCCTTCCGTGCTTCCGGCGGTATTGACCGAAGCGCAGGCGAAAACGCTGATGGATGATGCGGATGCGCACACGGCACGGGGGAGTGCAGGGGCGGCGCGACAGGAACACCAGCAGGGACCTCAGCAAGAACAGCGTCGATCGGAACACGACGGGCAACAGGCGGAACGCCAACGGCGCCAGACCGGCGATTCGCCTGCGGACCGTGCAATCGCCGTTCGCGACGCTGCGATGATGGAGCTGCTCTATGCGACGGGCATCCGTGTCGGGGAACTTGTTGGCATCGACATTGGCGACATCGATTTCGCCCAGCGAACCGTTCGCGTCACCGGCAAAGGGGACAAGCAGCGTGTCGTTCCGTTCGGAGCGCCGGCGGCGCGTGCTCTGGACCAGTGGCTGCAAGCCGGACGCCCCGCGCTTGCAGGCGATTGCTCTGGGGAGGCGTTGTTCCTTGGTCGTCGCGGCGGCCGGATTGACCAGCGAATCGTCCGGCAGGTCGTACATGGCGAGGCTCGCAAGGCTGGCGTTCCGGACATCAGTCCGCACGCCTTGCGGCACAGCGCTGCGACCCATATGCTCGACGGCGGCGCCGACTTGCGTGAAGTGCAGGAGATGCTCGGGCACGCCTCGTTGCGTACCACCCAGCGGTATACCCACGTTTCGATGGAACAGCTCAAGCAACGCTACCGGCAGGCTTTCCCGCGCGCCTGAATGCGGCGATGCGGCGGCGGCCCGGCGCGCCTTGACCGGACAAACCGGCACCGAATCGAGAACGCATGCCGAAAACCGATTCAGTCCGCAAGAGCACTCGCCGTTATCCAAGTTGCGAGCCGGTGCGACCGGTCCAGGAGCATATTGCAACGACGGGCGAACGATGTTTTTCCTGCGTCAAATCTATATCGGCGAACAACAAGTCACACGCGGAGCACCCGATCGGTGTGTCCCCGCGCGCCCGCAGTCTTGTCGCACGTTGTGCGCGGAACGAGAAGAAAATTTACCGACTCGTAACAATGGTTGCGAAAACATCGGCGGGTCACGTCGAGTGGCAAGTATCCGGCATACCCTAGGCGCCCTTGGGAATTCTTGTCTTGCAAGGCCTTGGACGCCGCCGCGATTGAACGCCTGATGCGTGAGGCGTTGCGGATGGCAACGAAAACATCATCTTGCGTCTTGTCCCACAGAGGGGTAAGAATTGACGATGTTCAGCAACGAGGTTGGGGCGAGAGCTCGAACCTCGTTGTTTTTTGGGATTCGTCCCAAAATCAAACACACACAGGAGAAAACACATATGAAGAAGAAAGCAATTGCGCTGATCGCGGCGGCATGCTCGCTCGCGATGGCGCTCGGCGGCTGCGGCTCGTCGTCATCTTCGACTTCCGGTTCGTCCAACGGCGGCAAGGTCATCATCACCGCGTTCGGTTCCGAACCGCAGAACCCGCTCGTCCCGGGCAACACCAACGAAACCGGCGGCGGCCGCCCGATCGAACTGCTGTTCGCCCGCCTGGTGAGCTTCGACAACAAGGGCAACGCGAAGAACGAAGTCGCCCAGTCCATCAAGCCGAATTCCGACTCCAGCGAATACACCATCACCCTCAAGAAGGGCTGGAAGTTCACGGACGGCACCCCGGTGACCGCCGAATCCTTCACCAAGGCGTGGAGCTACACCGCGAACGCGAAGAACGCCCAGAAGTGCGCGTCCTTCTTCTCCACCATCAAGGGCTATGACGACCTGCAGAAGGACGGCCTGAAGGGCGACGAGCAGCTCTCCGGCCTCAAGGTCGTTGACGACTACACCTTCACCGTCACCATGAACCAGCCTGACGCCACCTTCCCGGTCAAGGTCGGTTACGAGGGCTTCTCCCCGCTGCCGGAATCCTTCTACAAGGACCCGAAGGCCTTCGGCGAGAAGCCGGTCGGCAACGGCCCGTACAAGTTCTCCAGCTGGGATCACAACAAGCAGATCGTGCTGGTCAAGAACCCCGACTACAAGGGCAACGTCAAGGTCAACAATGACGGCGTGACCTTCAAGATCTACACTTCTACCGATTCCGCCTACGCCGACGTGCAGTCCGGCAACCTCGACGTCATGGACTCCGTCCCGTCCACCGCGACCAAGACCTTCCAGTCCGATTCCAGCATCGTGGCGTACAACAAGGCAGGCTCCGTGAGCCAGACCTTCACCATCCCGTCCGATCTTGATCACTTCAAGACCAACACCGAGGAAGGCGTCCTGCGTCGCCAGGCCATCTCCATGGCAATCAACCGCAAGACCATCGTCGACAAGGTGCTCGGCGGCGTCGGCACCCCTGCCAAGGAATTCACCTCCCCGATGACCCCGGGCTACTCGGACTCGCTCAAGGGCGAGAGCAACCTGGAGTACAACCCGAAGAAGGCCAAGGAGCTGTGGGCCAAGGCCGATGCCATCTCCAAGTATGACGGCACCCTCACCTTCTCCTACAACGCCGACGGCGGCTCCAAGGCTATCTGGGACGCTGTGGTCAACCAGCTGAAGAACAACCTGGGCATCAAGGCCGCCACCAACCCGGTTCCGACCTTCCAGGAGTTCCGCACCGACGTGTCCAACCGCTCCATCAAGGGCGCGTTCCGCACCGGTTGGCAGCCTGATTACCCGTCCCCGGAGAACTACCTGTATCAGCTGTACGACTCCGCTGCGGCCGACAACCAGGGCTCCAACGATGGCGACTACAAGAACCCGGCTTTCGACAAGCTCATGGACCAGGCGTATGCCGCGACCAGCACCGAAGCCGCGAACAAGATCTACCAGCAGGCACAGGAAATCCTGCTCAACGATCTGCCGGCCATCCCGCTGTACTACGGCAACGCGTACGGCGCTGCTGCCCAAGGCGTGAAGAACTTCACGATGAACTGGCAGAACCAGCCGGTCTATTCGGAGCTGTCCAAGTGACGGCACGCCGATAGGCGTCTGATATACCGCGAGGGCGCATGACATGAATCCATGTCATGCGCCCTCGTCGTGTCAAACCCATCATTATCCGAAAAAGCAATGTTTCCACGCTGTTAACGTCCGGTATACGGAAACGGTCGCCACGGCGTCCCGAATGCCCCGCAGCACAGGGCGAGCGAGGTTTCAGACCTTGTACAGGTGACGCAGGGGCAGAGGTGGGGTAGACTATCGTAAGTATTTTATGGCCGCAGTGCCGCCATGCCCGACAGGGCCCGGTGCGAACGGCCGAAGAGCAATAAGGAGCAACCCAATGGGCAAATATCTTCTGCGACGCATTCTGCAGATGATTCCCGTGGTCCTTGGCACGACCCTCCTGGTTTATGCTCTTGTCTTCGCGCTGCCGGGCGACCCGGTGAAAGCCATGTTCGGGGACAAGCCGGTCAACCAGGCGGTCGCGGCCCAGATCCGCGCCGAATACAACCTTGACAAGCCGTTCATCATCCAGTACCTGCTGTTCCTCAAGAACGCGCTGACCCTTGATTTCGGCAACACCTTCGCCGGCCAGCCGGTTATCGACGAAATCGGCCGCGCCTTCCCCGTGACCATCAGGCTCGCGTTGATGGCCTTCGTGTTCGAAGCGGTTTTCGGCATCATCTTCGGCATCATCTCCGGCCTCAACAAGGGACGTTGGGGCGACACCGTGATCCTGATCATCTCCCTGCTGCTCATCTCCGTGCCGACCTTCGTCACCGGCTTCATCATGCAGTATCTCGTCGGCGTCAAGTGGAGGTTGCTGCCTGTCACTGCCGGCAACGATCCGGGCTTCGTCGACCTGATCATGCCGGCCATCGTGCTCGGCTCGGTGTCCATGGCCTATATCATCAGGCTCACCCGCGGCGAGATCTCCTCGAATATGAACGAGGACTACGTGCGTACCGCCCGTGCCAAGGGCATGGGTCGCCGTCAGGTGTTCATGCGCCACGTTCTGCGCAACTCGCTGATTCCCGTGGTCACCTATCTCGGCCAGGATCTCGGAGCGCTCATGGGCGGCGCGATGATCTCCGAAACCATCTTCAACGTGCACGGCATCGGATACCTCACCTATCAGAGCATCCTCAAGGGCGAAAGCAATATGGTCGTTTCCATCGTCACTCTGCTGACCCTGATCTTCGTCGTCACCAACCTCATCGTCGACCTGCTGTACGCGGCGCTTGACCCGCGCATCCGGTACGCGTGAGAGGAAGGAAGGGATAATCATGGCAGAACCATCACGCAATGACACCGCCCGCGTATTGCCCGGACAGGAACGATTCGTCGCACCGATTGATGAAACCCCTCTCCAGGCGGTCGACTCGATTGACGAGTCCGCGCCGGCGGCCAGCATGTGGGCCGACGCATGGCGTACGCTGCGTCGCAACCCGATGTTCATCATCTCCGCGATTCTCATTATCTTCGTCGTGTTCGTCGCCCTCTTCCCGGGCGTGCTCACCAAGCAGAACCCGAACTACTGCAACCTCGACAACTCCCTCGAGCCCGCCAAAGCAGGTCACCCCTTCGGCTTCGACCTGCAAGGTTGCGACGTGTACACCCGCACCATCTACGGAACGCGCACCTCGCTGAGCGTCGGCCTGCTGTCCACGATCTTCGTGGTGGTGATCGGCGCGTTCATCGGCGCACTTGCCGGCTTCTTCGGAGGCTGGGTTGACGCGGTGCTCAGCCGCCTGACCGATATCTTCCTCGCGCTGCCGATTCTGCTCGGCGCCATCGTCGTGCTGCAGATGTTCAAGACCAGCACTTCGATTTGGAAGCTGGTGCTCGTCATTACGCTCTTCGGCTGGGTGTCCACCGCGCGTATCGCCCGAGGTGCGGTCATGGAGGCAAAGAATCTCGAATTCAACACCGCCTCCACTGCCTTGGGTTCAACGCCGTGGCGCAATCTGATCCGGCATATCATCCCCAATTCGCTGGCCCCGATCATCGTCATCGGCACCACGTCCCTCGGCTCCTACATCGTGCTTGAGGCGACGTTGAGCTTCCTCGGTGTCGGCCTGCCGACCACCACGGTCAGCTGGGGCGGTGATATCTCCAGCGCGCAATCCGTGCTGCGGACCAACCCCTCCGTCCTGTTCTATCCGTCGGCCGCGCTGGCGATCACCGTGCTGGCCTTCATCATGATGGGCGACGCCGTCAAGGACGCGCTCGATCCGAAGAGCCGTACGGCCTGACAAGGAGCATGTGATGACTGAGAACACCAATACCAATGCGAAGGCCGAGGCCGCACAGCGGCTCGAGGCGATGCAGCGTGAACAGGGCCCGCTGCTGGAAGTACAGCATCTGAAGGTCGATTTCACTGACGACAACGGGCACGATGTCCACGCCGTGCGCGATGCCTCGTTCAACGTCTACCCCGGACAGTGGGTGGCGATTGTGGGCGAATCTGGCTCCGGCAAATCCACGTCCGCTATGGCGGTTCTGGGTCTGCTCCCGGGCACCGGTCATGTGGTCGGTGGCTCCATCAAGCTCGAAGGCCAGGAGATTTCCGCCCTCAAGGGCAAGGAGTATGACCAGCTGCGCGGCAGCAAGATGGGCCTGGTTCCGCAGGACCCGATGAGCAACCTCAACCCGGTGTGGCGCATCGGCACCCAGGTCAAGGAAGCGCTTGTCGCCAACCATATGGACATCTCGCATGAGAAGCGGTCCAAGCTTGCGAAAGCGCTTGCAGGCGATGAAGTCAACGTCAAAAGCGAAGACGACGAGACCTTCATCGGATCTGAAGAGCGTCCGGCTTTGCTTGCAGCAGCCAAGCAGGCGCTCACCGAGATCGGCATGAGCGGCAAGAAGCTTGACAATGCGATGGAGTTCTTCACTGAAGAATGGACGCCGGGCTCCGAGACCCGTTGGCGCGTGGCCGACGACCTCATCAAGGCCGGCGTGAACGACGACAAAGCCTGGCAGATCGCCAAGGAGCATGTCACCGGTTCGAATATGAACGACCGTATCGCCGGCCTGCTTGACGAAGCCGGCCTGCCGGACGCTGCGACGCGTGCACGTCAGTATCCGCACGAGTTCTCCGGCGGCATGCGCCAACGCGCGCTGATCGCCATCGGACTGGCCTGCCGTCCTGACCTGCTGATCGCCGACGAGCCGACGTCCGCACTCGACGTGACCGTCCAGAAGCGCATCCTCGACCATTTGCAGACGCTCACCGATTCACTGGGCACCGCAGTGCTGTTCATCACGCATGATCTGGGCTTGGCGGCGGAACGCGCGCAGCATATCGTCGTGATGTACAAGGGACAGGTCGTCGAATCCGGCCCGTCACTCGAAGTGCTGCAGCACCCGATGCACCCGTATACCAAGCGGCTGGTGGCGGCGGCTCCGTCGCTCGCCTCGCAGCGCATCATCTCCGCGAAGGAACACGGTCAGAATGCGGATGCACTGCTTGAGCACCAGGTCAAGGGCGAACAGACGCTGGAGAAGAGCGAACACATCATCACTGTTGAGCATCTGACGAAGGAATTCAAGCTTCCGCGCAAGAAAGAGATGTTCAAGGCGGTGGATGACGTGTCCTTCTCCGTCAAGCGCGGTACGACGCTCGCCATCGTGGGTGAATCCGGCTCCGGCAAGTCAACGGTGGCGAACATGGTTCTGCGCCTGCTTGAGCCCACGTCGGGCAAGGTCTTCTACGAAGGCAAGAACATTGCGGACTTCGGCAAGGCCGAGCTGCTGGACTTCCGTCGGCATGTCCAGCCGGTCTTCCAGAACCCGTATGGTTCGCTCGACCCGATGTACTCGATTTACCGGTCCATCGAGGAGCCGTTGCGCATCCACCATATCGGCGACAAGAAGAGCCGCGCGAAGCGCGTGCGCGAACTGCTCGATATGGTCGAACTTCCTGAATCCGTGATGACCCGGTATCCGAACGAACTGTCCGGTGGTCAGCGTCAGCGCATCGCCATCGCACGCGCCATGGCGCTCGACCCGGATGTCATCATCTGCGACGAGGCCGTGTCTGCGCTCGACGTGCTGGTGCAGGACCAGGTGCTTCATCTGCTCAACGATTTGCAGGCGGAACGTGGGTTGAGCTACCTGTTCATCACGCATGATCTCGCGGTGGTCCGCCAGATCGCCGACGAGGTGGTTGTGATGCAGCACGGCAAGCTGGTCGAACACGCGACAACCGACGAGGTATTCGACCACCCGCAGCAGCAGTACACGCGCGACCTGCTCGACGCGATTCCGGGAGGCAAGCTCAAGCTCGGTCTCGACTGATTCGCGGCCTGTTGCTCTAAGCGGAGCCATCCCATAACCGTCTACCGACGCTAGGACCCCCTCAGTGTCGGTAGACGGTTTTTCTGTTTCTGCCGACGCTGGGATGGCCGTAAGCGTAGCCAGTTTGTACAGATGGGCGCTGGAAAGCGCATGACGGCTCGTAGGGGAGCGCTGCTAGGCTCGGAGCCATGAGCATTGTGATCACGACATCGAATGTCAACGGCCTGCGCGCGGCGAACCGCAAGGGCATCATGCATTGGGTGCAAGAACATACGCCTGACGTATGGTGCATGCAAGAGGTCCGCGCCCCCCAGAAGGAAATCGACCCGATTTTCAACAAGATTGCCGATACCTACGTGGATTCAGGCAAAGTCGCCGATCCCGCCAATCTGCATACCATGGACGAAGTTTGCCGAATCAAAGGCCGTGCCGGCGTCGGTCTGCTGTCCGCGCTGCCGGTGGTCGCCACCCGGTATGGCCTGCCCGGGCTTGAGGAAGACGTGGATTCCGGACGCTGGATTGAGGCGGATGTCCGCACCCCGCAAGGCTACGAAATCACGGTCGTATGCGTGTACGTGCATTCCGGCGATGTCGACGATCCGAACAAGATGCACCAGAAATTCCGTTTCCTCGACACTATGCTCACCCGTATGGGGCAGCTGCGCGACGAGGCGGCGCACGGCGGCAAACAGGCGGTGCTGTGCGGCGATTTCAACATCGCACACACACCGCTCGACATCAAGAATGCGAAGGCGAATGTGACCCACTCCGGCTTCCTGCCTGAGGAGCGCGCTTATATCGACAAATGGCTCGGTGAGTACGAGTTCGTCGACGTGATGCGCGAGCTCGCCGGCGATATCCAAGGGCCGTACACGTGGTGGAGCCAGCGCGGCAGGGCGTTCGACAACAACACCGGTTGGCGCCTGGACTACCAGTTCGCCACGCCGGAGCTTGCACAGACAGCACGCGGATTCACCATCGACAAGGCGCCCACCTATGACGCCCGTTGGTCCGACCATGCGCCACTGAGCATCACGTACGACGTGTGAACAGCAGTTGTCGTCCCTGAGACCTGCCGATGCAAGCTTCAGCTGCGCGAACGCACGACATCGCATTCACAGCTGGCTTTCATCTGCGGTGTTATTCTTGGGACTGTCATATCCGTAGAAACGAGGAGCTATGGGATTGTTCGGATTCGGCAAGAAGAAGCATCACGACGCTGACGCCGCGCGCGACAAGGACGCGAAGAAAGCACGCCAGAACGCGGTTGATGCCAACGGCAGCGAGGCGTCCGCGGCTGACGACAACGAAGCGAAACAGTCGGAAGTCGCCGCACAGGCCAAGGAACAGAACGCATCCCAGGATGCCGAAGTGACTGCGGAACCCGATCAGCCTGAGGCTGCCGAGGAGCAGGCGGACTATCCCACCGAGGCGAGCGAAGAGTATGAAGGCCGCGGCGAGGACTGGGGCCCGTGGGATGTGAACGACGAATACGTCCCCGACTATGACGAGTACCTCGACCTTGGTGCCTACTACATTCCGTTCATGAAGGGCATCGAGCTGCGTATCAAAGCCGCCCGTGCGAACAAGGCGGTGCTGGGCGCCACCATTACCTACGGCACGTCAAGCTTGGAAGTCGAGGCGTTCGCCGCGCCGAAGACGCTGGGATTGTGGGACGACGTGCGCGCTGACCTGTTGGATTCCAAGAGCGATGTTGCCAAGGAAGTGCCGGGCGTATTCGGCATGGAGCTTATTCTGCCGGTCCCGATCAAGGAAGGCAAGATGGTGACCACCCGCATCGTGGGTGTGGACGGCCCGCGTTGGATGCTGCGTGGTATTTTCTCCGGCAAAGCCGCGACCGATCCGGATGACGAGGAGACCCAGGCACTGAACCGCTTCTTCTCGCAAATCGTCGTGGAACGCGGTGAGGAGCCGCTTGCTCCGCGCGACCTGATTCCAATGCATGCGCCGGTCACTCCGGGTGAGCGCAGGGCAGCGGCTGAGCAAGCGCAGCAGGCGAATGCCGAGATTCCGCAGCGCCCGAAGGGTCCGTTCGACTCCGATCAGCAAGTAGAGCAGAAGACCACCTTGTCCCGTGGCCCGATGTTCTCCGAAGTGCGTTGAGCGGCGCGATGCCGGATTCGGCCCAGAACCGCAAACCGCATACAGGTGTCGCCGCCCTCACCCAAGCGGGGGACGGCGATTTCTCCGTCATCGAGGCGATTGGCGGCCCGCGTGGCGTCGTGGAATCGATGCTGCCGGGCTTCGTCTTCGTCGTGATGTTTGTCGTCACGTCCGATTTGCGCCTGACGGTGATGGTATCCGCGATACTCGCCGTGGTGCAGGTTCTGGCCCGGCTTGTCCAACGCCAGTCGGTCATGGGCGCGCTGAGCGGGTTGGTATCGGTCGCCATCTGCCTGGTATGGGCGTGGCACAGCCATGAGGCGCGTAACTACTACATGTTCGGCTTCATCACGAACGCCGTGTATATCGTGCTGCTGGGCATCTCGTTGATCGCACGGGTACCGGGGCTTGGGCTCGTGGTCGAATTCATCCGGTCGTTGCCCACCGAGCATTTCCATGATTGGTTCCGCGGTTGGATGGACGACAAACCACTCAAACGCGCGTATATGACGATAACCGCGCTGTGGGTGGGTGTGTTCGCGCTCCGTCTGCTTGTGCAAGTTCCGTTGTATCTGTCCGACCAGGTGGCGTGGCTCGGTACCGCCCGCTTGCTGATGGGCATCCCGTTTTGGGCGTTGGCAATCTGGGTGTCGTATTTGATTGTCGCCACGCCGATGCACCGGCATCGCGAGCTGGAACGTGAGGCGCAACAGGATGCCGCAGACGGGGATTCCCGGCACAAGGACACGGCCGATTGCTGATGGTGTCGTTGCCCGCATCGTGCTGTACGGGGTGGTATCGTCGGGCAGGACTTGCCGAGTAGGATTCACATGGCGGATGGTGTGCAGACAGTGCGCATCATCCGCCATTGTCGTTATTCAGGCAACGGGTTGTGCTACCTTGTTGCACCAGTGAGTTGCGGCCGGCATGCCGATGCCTTGGCCGCTTGGCGGGCCGGCGCGCGTGAGCATTCGGCCGTTGGCAGGCAGGAAAGTGACGGAATATGCAGGCACAAGTGCGCATCGAACGGTATGCCGATCAGGGACGCTGCGTCGGCCATATTGATGGTCGTGTGGTCTTCGTCAGGTTCGCGCTCCCCGGTGAGCTCGTGCGTATCGAGCTTGACGAGCCGTATGATCGTGACGACCGGTTCTGGACGGGCGAAGTCGTGGAAGTGATTGAGGCCAGTCCTGACCGTGTCGAACCCGTGTGGCCGTTGGCCGGGCCGCTGGCGCAGGGCGGTGGCGTCGGGGGAGCGGATTTGGTGCATGTGAGTCTGCCTGGCCAGCTCGCGTGGAAGTCCGCCGTCATCACCGACCAGATGCATCGGATGGGACATATCGAGTGCGATCCGGTTCCGGTCGAGCGCGCTGACGGTGATGCGGAACTTGGCGGGTTGAACTGGCGCACGCGCATCGAGATGATCGCGGACGAGGCTGGCATGCCGTCCATGCGTCGGCGCGGTTCGCATGTGCGGGTTCCGATCAATACCATGCCGCTCGCCTCGCGGGCATTGCTCGCGGTTGCGAACGAGGAACACGTGTGGGACGGCGGTTTTGAACCTGGCTCGCAAATCAGGCTGTCGGTGCCCGAACCGCGCGACATCGATACCACGCATGCCGATTCGCAGGCGTTGCTCAAGGCGGTCGGCAACAATTACGCGGTGCTGGTTGACGGCGAGTTGCGCTCCGGTTCCAAGCATCTGCGTGAATCCGTAAGCGTTGCCGGCGGGACCTTCGACTATCGCGTGGATGCCAACGGTTTCTGGCAGGTACACCGCATGGCTCCGGTGATGCTCGCCAACCATGTGATGGATTTGGTCCGTAAGGCGCTTGACGGCCGCAAGCAGGCCGTATTGTGGGACTTGTACTCAGGCTCGGGCCTGTTCACGATGCCGTTGAGCATGCTTGCCGCCGAGCGTACGCGCATGCTCAGCATTGAAGGCGGGCGTACCGCCGTGCGCAACGCCCAATACAACTTGAGGCGTTGCCGGATCAGTTCCGTGGATGCCCGTGTTGGCGATGTCCGCCGCACGCTGCAACACGTCCCCAGCGACCTGGCTCAGCCGGATGTCGTCGTCCTGGATCCGCCGCGTGCGGGGGCGAGGGCCGCTGTATGCCGTCAAATCGCCGAAAGCGGCGCGAAATCGGTTATCTACATCGCGTGCGACCCGACAAGCCTCGCACGCGATACCGCGACGATGGTGGGCGAACTCGGCTATCGTCTCGCCGACATCCACGCCTATGACATCTACCCGATGACCCACCATGTTGAGACGGTGGCGTTGTTCACGCGGGGGTGAGATCCGTACGGTGAAAGCCCTTGACTTCAGGGCGTTTCCGGTCATTCGGGATTTTGAGGTGCTGTATGAAGGCGCCATGCGAAGTGCTGACTTGAATAATCAAGATCTGCGCGAATGAGTATGAACTCGTTGTTGAAGCCGGGTCGATACGTTCCAGTGTGGCGATGGCACGGACGGGAGGTTTGCAGGGGGCGCCCGCCCGCTCTTGTCGACGACGATTGTCATGACGGATTCGAACTCCATGTGTGCGCTGCTAAGTAGAGGTGGACTGGTTACGGTTTCATTGTGCGATTTCCGGTTCAGTCCGTGGATCTGAGCAGATGAGTGGCCGGTGCGCCGGCGACCGGCCTTCGAGGCGTTGGCGGATTGTTGATATTCCGCGGGTTTGTTGTGTGATTGGAGTCGTGGGATGCACCACTACCGATGTTGATGTTGACTGGATCGGTTTTCGGGTTTCGTCTTCCAATTTGGTCCGTGATTCTGGTGTCCGGAGCGACAGGTCTGACGGCAGCGGATTGCGATGATGCGCCCTGACCATTGAAATTCCGGGGGTTCGTGGTGATTCCGCGGCTGACGGTCCGGCGTCGGCGGGTGCGGGCGTGGACTGGTTGTGATTTCGCCGTGCGATTTCCGGTTCAGTCTGTGGATCTGAGCAGATGAGTGGCCGGTGCGCCGATGTCAAGTCTTTGATGCGCCGGACGCTGATCTTCGAGATAGTGGGAATCCCCGGAATCCCGCGGTTTTGCAGTGTTGCCATGGTCGGCGGCCCGGCTCGGCCCGTTGCTGCCCGTTGTTGTCAAGAACTGATTCCTATTCCGCCCGGTGTTTTCCGATTTAGTGCAGCGAGGTACGGTCGTCCGAAAAATCCCATCCTCCCTCTCTAACCGTCTCGCGGACCCGCCGATCAAACCATTCAGATTGAACGACGTGACTGTCCATAAAAGGTGAAAACGCCCTACAAATCAACACGGTCGTTCTCCCTATGTGTCAATGAATGACTCGGCCGCTTGCCAATGGGGGACGAGCGTGTTGAACGCAAGTCAAGTCGACGACCGATTCGATACCGGGTATGGTGTGAGAGAGGCTTCATTCCGGAAATCTGGTGAGAGGGAAGATGACGGATAATTGGTCAAGGCGCAATACGAAGAGGTGGCCGATAAGCAAGCTGTCTGGTGGGAAACGAAGTATTTCGGGAATACGCTGCATCCGCGGAATTGGTAGCTCGCTCCGGACAATTATTGGCTACATCTCGATGACCTCAGGCTAGGATGGACCGTATGACAAGGAACAGGGCTGCGGCGTGCATGGCCGCTATCTGCGCGATGGCGATGGGCGTCGCGCTCGCAGGCTGCACACCGAAAGGCGTCGCCGTGGGAGCGTCGCATGACGACACGCAGAATGTGGCGCACGACAGCATCGATCGGCAGGATGTCACGGTCGGTGTGGTCGGTGCATTGGGCAATCCGCCGGTGTCCGATGCCACGGTCATGAACAATCTTGACAAGGCGGGATTACGCGCGTTCTTCGCTTCCACGACCGATAATGCCGACGCGACGCAGGCGGCGCAGCAGGCGGTCCGGGATTGGGCGTCGCAGCGGGTTTCGGTGATTGTCGTCAACTCACTCGACGTCACGGACGCCACTGCACAATCGTGGGCCGATGCCTTGGGCTCCGCGCGCGATGCCGGAGTGCCCGTCGCCCTGCTTGACCCAGAGAATCCGCCGCAGGACACCACGTTGTACGCAGCGGTGCTGCGTATGGGCACTGATCCGGCAGATAGTGACCGCAATGTCGGTTCGTCGACGTATAAGCTGGATGCCGCGCTGTCGCTGATCATCAATGACAATCCTCATCCTGCCACCATGCGTATCAGCTGATTCGCGCAGGCAGTTACGCAGCGGGCGCGGGGAGCGCTGTCTGAGTGTCGCGAGGTGTGAGGCTCGTACAATAGTATCGGAAAATCCGATACCAGACATTGAAGACACGCATTTGATTGATACGTCGCTGTCAGACAAGATGGCTTCATGACAAGAATCAAGACATTCCTCAAAGCCATCTGCACCACCGATATGCTGCTTGTCGCGCTCGTGACCTGCGCGGCATCCGTCGTTGGGTCATTGCTGGCCGGCCTGCCGGCGTTCAGCCTGTTCGGCGCACTCATCATCGCACTGATCATCGGCATGCTTCTGCAAATCCCGATGCGCGCATGGTTCGCCGGATCCGGCGCCCGGCATGCGCAAGGCATCGGCGGCGCAGCGGGGCTCATCGCCAACAAGCTGCTGCGGCTGGGCATCATCCTGCTCGGCTTCAAACTCAATCTCGACGTGCTGTTCGCAACCGGCGTCAAAACCATTGTCATTGCGGCGATTATTGTCACGCTCACCATCACTGTCACGTACGTCATCGCCAGAAAACTCGGCGTCGACGAGCATCTCGCAATCCTCACCGCAGGCGGGACCGGTATTTGCGGTGCCGCTGCGGTCATGGGCCTGTCCGGATCCATCACCATGCCAAAGGATGAGGGACAGCGCGGACGGGATGACGAGGTCATGGCGGTGGCGACTGTCGCCATCATGGGTACGGTATTCGCGCTTGCGCAAATCGCGTTGCGCCCGGTCCTCGGGTTGACCGACGCGCAATTCGGTACGATGGGCGGCGCCTCGCTCCACGAGATCGCCCACGCGGTCGCGGTCGGCGGTTCGGCGGGTGATGCCGGTATGAATGCGGCGATTATCATGAAACTCTCCCGGGTGCTGATGCTCGCCCCGGCGGCCCTGATCATCGGCGCATGGTGGGCCCGCAGGCATGCCCAACCCGGTGACGGCCCACGCAAGGTGCCGATTCCGTGGTTCATGCTCGGCTTCCTCATCGCATCGGTCGCCGGTACTTACCTGCCGTTCGTCGCGCAGTTCACGGATATCCTCGTCAAAGCCGCCTATCTGGTGCTTGGCATGGCGATGGCGGCCCTCGGCATGAACGTCGATTTCAAGGCGATTGCGAGCCGCGGCCGCATGGCGGTGCTCGCCAGCTTCCTCGCCTCGATTCTGCTGGCGGGTGGCGCGTTCTTTGCGGCGAAGCTGCTGTTCTGATTGAGAAGCGCGGGATGTGCGGCACACGCATATCCCGTGCGATTCCTATATGACGTGCTGTCCTAAGGGGGCATGCAATTGGACATGTTTCCGCCGATTGTCGATGGTTCTTCCCTCGAACCGATCCTATAATGGTGTTCGCCTCGACGTTGAGGCCCGGTGTTGCGAAGACGCCAAGCCTGCACAAGACCGGCGGACGAAATGACGGCAAAGGAGTCATCATGTACTACTCGGCTGGAAACTATGAAGCCTTCGCGACCCCGGAGAAGCCTGAAGGCATCGACGACAAGTACGCGTATATCGTTGGGTCCGGTCTTGCCGGCCTGTCTGCGGCATGCTACCTGATCCGCGACGCCCAGATGCCCGGTGACCATATCACGGTCTTCGAATCCCTGCCGGTGGCAGGCGGCTCTTGCGACGGCATCTACGATGCGACACGCGGCTACATCATGCGCGGCGGCCGTGAGATGGACAACCATTTCGAGGTCATGTGGGACCTGTTCCGTTCCATCCCGTCCATCCAGAACCCCGGTGAGACAATCTTCTCCGAATACTACAAGCTCAACAAGCACGACCCGAACTTCTCCCTGTGCCGCGTTACCGAAAAGCAAGGCCAGGACGCGCACACTGACAAGAAGTACGGGATGAACCCGAAGGCCACGCAGGAACTGCTGCACCTGTTCATGGCCACGGACGAGGAGCTCGCCGACAAGACCATCGATGACGTATTCGACGACGATTTCTACAAGACGAACTTCTGGGTGTACTGGCAGACGATGTTCGCGTTCGAGAAATGGCACAGCGCCATCGAGATGAAGCGCTATATGCAGCGTTACATCCATCACATCGACGGATTGCCTGATTTGTCCGCACTGCGCTTCACCCGCTATAACCAGTATGATTCCATGATCCGCCCGATGGTCAAGTACATCACGGACGCCGGGGCTAAGGTGCTGTACGACACGAATGTGACCAACGTGGTGTGCGAGGTGACGCGCAGCCGCAAAGCGGCCCGCCGTATCGAATACACGCAGGGCGGCGAAGCCAAGAGCATCGACCTGACCGACAACGACCTCGTGTTCGTCACCAACGGCTCGCAGGGCGATTGCACCGCGTACGGCGACCAGACGCATGCGCCGGTCGTATCCATCAAGAACGGCGAAGGGCCGTCGGTCGAACTGTGGAAGAGGATCGCCGCCCAATCCCCGGATTTCGGACACCCTGAGAAGTTCTTCAAGGACATCGAGGAAACCAGCTGGGAGTCGTGGACGGTCGACACGTCCAACAAGGAAGTACTCGACGCAATCGAAGCGATCTGCCACCGCGATCCGCTGTCCGGCAAGATCGTGACCGGCGGCATCGTGACCGCCAGGGATTCGAGCTGGCTGCTGTCGTGGACCATCAACCGGCAAGGCCAGTTCCCCGATCAGCCGTCCGACCACTGCCTAATCTGGGTGTACGGCCTCAACTGCTGGCATGATAACGGCGATTTCGTCAAGAAGCCGATGGCGCAATGCACCGGCGAAGAACTGTGCGAGGAATGGCTGTACCACATCGGCATTCCGCAGGACAGGATCAAGCAGTTGGCGAGCGAGGCATGCAATACGACCGCCGCGATGATGCCGTATGTGACGAGCTTCTTCGAACCGCGTCGCGACGGGGACCGGCCGAAGGTCGTGCCCGACGGCTCCGTGAATCTCGCCTTCGTCGGCCAGTACGCCGAAACGCCGCGCGACACCGTGTTCACCACGGAGTATTCGATCCGCACCGGCATGGAAGCGGTGTACACGCTGTGCAATGTCGACCGTGGCGTGCCGGAAGTGTGGGGCAGTGTCTTCGACGTGCGTGACCTGCTGACCGCGACGGTCAAACTGGCCGACGGCAAGAAACTCACCGAAATGGACCTGCCGCTCAAAGATCGTCTCGCCCTGCGTGAACTGCTCAAGAAGGTGCAGGGCACCGAGGTCGAGAAGCTGCTCAAGGC
>NZ_JBJEIH010000057.1:0-1825 GCF_051876855.1 Bifidobacterium sp. | reverse complement strand
CACAGGAAGGCCGTATCCCGCTGTCGTGCGACACCATAGTCGCACCACGGCGAGATACCGACCCAACCAGCAGCGTGATCGCAGGTATCCGCCCGTGGTGCGACACAACAGTCACACCACGGCAAGATAGCAACTGCTCCGGCACATCACAGAGAGGTATCTGATCCGCGATGCGACGCGGCAGTCGCACCGCGGCGAGATAGCGGCATAACCGGTACGGTGACCGCGGCACAGGAAGGCCGTATCCCGCTGTCGTGCGACACCATAGTCGCACCACGGCGAGATTACCGACCCAACCAACAGCGTGGCCACAGGTATCCGTCCGATGTGCGACAATCCGGTCACATCACACGCCGGTATCCCCCGATTCCCCAGCAATATCAAAGCAATTGCCCTGTGGTGCGACAATCCGGTCACAAGTCGTGTCACAGGGCAATTCATGTTCCGGACACAACGGCGGCACGGGGGGCATATCGCAAAGCTGGGAACCGGTGATATTCCGCGCGTTTCTTCACGTTTACAGCCCAATCTCCAGTACAATGGGGGGTATGGCCACTATGAAGGACATTGCAGCAAAGGCGCGCGTGTCAGTATCCACCGTCTCGCTAGTGATCAATCACCGCGACAAGGGTCATGTGAAACCTGAAATTGCGGAGAAAATCCGGCAAGTCGCGGACGAACTCGAGTACCATCCCGACGCGATGGCCCGTTCACTGCGTAGCGGCAGAACCCGAACCATCGCGTTCATCAGCGACCAGGTCGCCACCACTCCGCATGCGGGTGAAATCATCCATGGGGCCCAAGATGCGGCGAGACAATTGGGATACATGATGTTTATCATCGACGCCGACGGCGAGCGCAACATCGACAGCGATATCGGTCAGGCGCTCGGCTGGGGTGTGGACGGATATATCTATGCCAAGTTCGCCAACCGGTATGTTCATGTACCGCCGATGCTCGAAGATTCGCAGGTCGTCGTCGTCAATGCGCAGGAGCGTACCGCCATTCATCCTGGGATCGCGCCGGATGAAGTCGGCATCGGGCATGATGCCACGAAGTATCTGATCGATGCCGGATGTCGTCGTATCGCCTACATCGGCTGCGATGAGCCGGCAATCGCCCAGTTCGGGCGGCTTCAGGGGTATCGGCAGGCGCTTGAGGAGGCGGGCCTGCCGTTTGATGAAAGTCTGATCATCCGCGTCTCGTATGGACGTCCCGCGCTCGAAGCGGTGTGCGCATTGCTTGACCAGACGCACCCGGACGGCGTGTTCGCGTTCAACGATGCCCGGGCGGTGTACGTGTACGACTATGCGTTCAAGCACGGACTCACCATCGGCAGCGACCTGTCAGTGATTGGTGTGGACAATCACGAGGTCATCTGCGACACCACGGTACCTGCGCTGACCAGCGTGGAACTGCCTCATTACGAGATGGGGTTCTGGGGAGCTTGCAAGGTCATCTCCATGATCGAAGGCGGCGACCCGATTGCCGAACACCGCGCGACGCCCTCATACCATGCCGCCACCATCCCGACGGTCAGCGGCGACGAATGGCCGACGCTCATCCCCTGCGCGATCATTGCCAAGCAGTCGGTTGTCGGGGAAGTCTCATAGGGCTTGGTTTTCTAAGGGTCTTCGGTGATCGACGGAAATTTTTATTTCCGGGGCATGTTGTCGGGAATTCCCGGAACAAACGTGCGGGAAGTTATCGCATTGCGAACAGAGTTGACGCGAAGTCCCAGACCAGCGCGAGATGCGTGATATCGCATGGTCACCCGACCAATGGCAATCTCCAGATTCGGGCGAATTGACTGGGTATGGGAACG
>NZ_JBJEIH010000056.1:0-1840 GCF_051876855.1 Bifidobacterium sp. | reverse complement strand
GTTCAGGCAGATCAAGGCCGGACAGCTCCTCCTTGGCGGAGACGCGCAGACCGATGGTGTGCTTGATGACCCAGAAGATGATAATCATCGTTACCGTGGTCCAGGCCGCAACCGCGACCACACCGAGCAGTTCGACGCCCAGCAGCTTCAAGCCGCCGCCGTAGAACAGGCCGCCGTCCTTCGCGAACAGGCCGACCAGCAGGGTGCCGCCGGCGCCGCAGCAACCGTGGGCGGCGAATGCACCGACCGGGTCATCGATCTTGAACTTGTTCTCGACGATGGATGCGGCGTACACGTAGATGAACGCGCAAATCAGGCCGATGAAGAAGGCGCCGACCGGGCTGACCACATCGCAGCCCGCGGTGATGCCGATCAGGCCGGCGAGCGCGCCGTTGATGGTCAGGCCGACATCCGGCTTGCCGTACTTCTTCCACGCGAGGAACATCGCGGTGAGCGCGCCGACAGCGGCCGCAAGGTTCGTGGTGATGAAGATGCTGCCCATCTCCACCCAGGTGTCCTTGCCGTCAGCGGTGATTGTGGAGCCCGGATTGAAGCCGAACCAGCCGATCCACAGCAGGAAGATGCCAAGCATGGCGAGCGTCATGCTGTGACCGGGGATTGCGCGGGCCTTGCCGTTCTTGTCGAACTTGCCGATACGCGGGCCGAGGAAGATCGCGCCAATCAGCGCGGAGATGCCGCCGACCATGTGCACCACGGTGGAGCCGGCGAAATCATGGAAGCCAAGCTGGGCGAGCCAGCCGTCCGAGTTCCAGCACCAGTGGCCGGAAATCGGGTAGACGATTGCGGAAATCAGGGCGCTGTAAATCAGGTAGGCGGAGAACTTCGTGCGTTCCGCCATGGCGCCGGAAACGATGGTCGCGGATGTCGCGCAGAACACGGTCTGGAACATCAGGTAGACCATCGTCGGAACGTATTGGTTGTACTGGTAGCTGCTTGTCACGAAGAAATCAGGCTTGCCGATGATGCCGCCGATGGACGGGCCGAACATGATGCCGAAACCGAAAATCCAGAACAGAACCGTGCCGATACAGTAGTCCATCAGGTTCTTCATGGCGATATTGCCGGCGTTCTTCGCTCGCGTGAAACCTGTCTCAAGCATCGCGAAGCCGGCTTGCATCATGAACACCAGCGTCGCGGCGAGCAATGTCCAGATGACATTGGTCGATGACATGGCACCCACTTCCTTTCCTCTCTTATGGATGACCGTCCGAATCCGAAGGGCGTGGACGCTGTGTCCGAAGGATGTGAACGCCGTGTCCGAAGAAGCGGCCTCAACCCATCTCTTGTGCGTCCCGGATTCTGGCAACCATGCTAAACAGGCGGATTTCTTGGGAACGCACACCTTGTTACGGGCAGGTCACGTAGGTTGCGCTCTTGTAACAGTCGATACCGCGGCGAGATTACAGTGAATCCATAAGCGAATCCATATATATGATGTCGGTTTGCGGGCAGATTGACGGCAGGCGGGCTGAATGTATGCGTGCCGTGCGCGTCATGTATGACATACGCATCATGCGCGCGAAATGTGCTATGTGTGCACGCTGGGAGTGACGGGGCGCCGACGGTCGAAATGTCCAAGGCGTTCGGGAAAGGAAGGTTCCGATGGCGGTGTTCGTCGCAACGTTATGCGCGATCTTGGTGCTGACCATGCTGTCTGGTGCAATTTGCCGGAAAACCGGGCTGCCTGAGGTCGTCGGGCAGATCGTGGTGGGCATCGTCTGCGGTCCGGCCGTGCTCGGGGTGATGCAGCCCAGCGACTCCACCGAATTGTTCAGCAATATCGGCATTATCGTGCTCATGTTCCTCGGCGGGGTGGGCT
>NZ_JBJEIH010000055.1:4166-10310 GCF_051876855.1 Bifidobacterium sp. | reverse complement strand
ATCTGTTCCAGGGCTTTCATACGAAGTTATTGAAGGTCGCTGAATAATCCGCCGGAGGGCGTGGGCGCATCCTGGCGTTGACGCCCTCCGGTTCCTGTCATTCCTTACTCTGTGCTGGTCGTTCGCAGCGCGGATTTCTGTAGCGGGAAGTGATTTCCATGTCTGCGTCGTTTCGGCATGTTGCCGAATATCCTGAGGATCAATGGCTCATGCTTTCAGGCATAGAGCATTTTGAATATTGCCAACGTCAATGGGCGCTCATTCACATCGAGCAACTATGGAAAGACAACGGGCTGACTACCGCCGGCACCATCGTTCATGAACGCGCTGATGACTACGCCCAGTCTGAGACGCGCGGTGATCTCTTGATACTGCGGAACCTTCGTGTATTCTCCGCCACGCTCGGTGTGACCGGTGCGTGTGACGTTGTTGAATTTCGACGTTCCGACAGCGGCGCGACGCTGAGCGGTCGTGATGGACGGTGGCAGCCCTATCCGGTCGAATATAAGCACGGAGGTGCGCAACCATACAATCGTGCGGGGCACTACCAATTGTGCTGCGAGGCGATGTGCCTTGAGGAAATGCTGTCCTGCACGATACCTGCGGGCGCGATGTATTACAACAAGAATCGCCGCCGTGAGGTTGTTGAATTCGATGAGGAGCTGAGGCAACGCGTGCGTGACGACCTGGCATCAATGCATGCGTTGTTTGAGCGCGACTACACTCCACGGGTCAGGCGTTCCAAGAAAAGATGCCGGTCATGCTCCCTTGTGGATCTGTGCCTTCCGGAACTGGGTTCTTCGGAGTCTGCGTCATCGTATATCAATGACCGGATTGAAGAAGTTGTTGGCGGGTTGAACCAGAAAACCGCAGAATGAGGTGTGAGCGATGCGTACGCTATTGAATTCATTGTTCGTGCTAAGCGAGGACGTGTATTTGTCTTGCAAAGACGACAACGTCTACGTTGAACGCGGCAAGGAGCGCGTCGGCTCCGTTCCCTTGCGATCGATTGAGCATATTCTGTGCTTCAGCTACAAAGGAGCCTCGCCGGCTCTTATGGGGCGTTGCGCCGAGCTTGGTGTTTCGCTGTCGTTCTATTCCCCTTGGGGAAAGTATTACTGCTCAATTTTCGGTGAGAATTCTCGGAATGTGCTTCTCAGACGCGAGCAATATCGTATTGCCGATGATGAATCGCGTGCGTTGCCCATCGCCAAGTCCTTCGTTATCGGAAAGATTTACAATGCGCGCTGGGTCCTCGAACGTGCCCGACGTGACCACGCCATGAGCATTAACATGGAGCGTGTGGCTGGACAAAGCCATCTTCTGGCTGATGCCATTGTCTCGGTTCGCGCGCAGACATCTATCGATGCGTTGCGTGGCGTTGAAGGGCGTGCGGCCCAGGATTATTTCTACACATTTGATGATCTCATTTTGCGGAATAAGGATGACTTCTTCTTCGAATCCCGGAGCAGGCGGCCTCCGATGGATCGGATGAATGCCTTGCTTTCTTTCGTGTATGTATTGCTGGCAGGGGATTGCGCAGCGGCACTTCACGGTGTCGGGCTCGATCCGTATGTAGGTTTTCTTCACCGTGATCTTCCGGGGCGTGAATCGCTCGCACTTGACCTGATGGAGGAGCTTCGCTCGGTTCTCTGTGATAGGTTCGCACTTTCGTTGGTGAATACAGGAGCAATAAAGGGTTCTGATTTCGAAGAGCGCGAAAATGGTGGCGTATTCTTGAATGACAAGGGACGCCGGACAGTGCTTGCTGCTTGGAAGAAACGTAAAGACGAGGTGCTCACTCATCCGTTCCTTAAGGAGAAAATTCCGTGGGGGTTGGTTCCATATGTGCAAGCATTACTGCTCACTCGCACGATTCGAGGCGACCTTGATGCATATCCGCCGTTTATGTGGAAATAATACTTAATTTCTATTAATGAATCATGAAAAATATGAAGTATAATATCGGCTGCCAACGATGCCGCGGACATCAGCTTCAAAGTGATTCGGTGCGTTACCGCAATAGAGAGAGGAGCCGAATATGTCGATGATGATTCTTGTGACTTATGATGTCAATGTCGAGACGACAGCCGGTAAGCGCAGATTGAGACGGGTGGCAAAATCTTGTACGCGTTACGGACAGCGTGTGCAGAATAGCGTGTTCGAGTGTGTCGTATCGATGTCTGATTATCTAATGCTGAAAAAAGAGTTATTGGAGATTATCGATGAGGATCATGACAGTTTGCGTATGTATCATATGGGTTCGAAATATTCTTCACATATCGAGAGTTTTGGCGTAGATAATCATACCGACATTGATGGAGTAATGATATTGTGATTGAGAACTAGGTGTGCTTTGCGCCACTGGGCAACTCCCCTGATGATGAGTATGCCAGCACAGATGGCATAACATACTGTGCCATCTCTGCGAAGATTTTTGTTCCTTTTCTGACATTTTGCGGGAAGTATCTCTAACGCTGATATCCTCAATGTTGACAGATGCTTACGTCGAGGTCAGAGGTGACTTTCGTTGTCATTACCGCAATCCACTTGGACTCCGGTATTCCGGAATCTTGATTGTCCATGACAGGGGCTGCATCTCGCCTATCTGTAGTACCCCGCGAACCATATCTCCACTATCCGGGTTCGCGCACCCTCGATACCGCGAGCATGACCCGCGGAATATCAACAGTCGTACTTGCGGTATCGCAGGTCGGCGAACCCCGATAAGCGAGATAGCCTCCGGCAGGTACTACAGATACCGCAGATACACGCAAATCGGCGTACAGAGTTCCGGTGCCGCAGCGCCAGTTCTCACTGTCAGCCGCGTCACTGAATGCATCTTGGTATGCTCGCGGCGGTAAGGTCGCAACGCCAGTGCCTCACCGTGAGCCGCGCCTGCCGCGCTCCTGCACGGTTGCCTGTCATGTCCAGTCGTCTCGGCAGGGCCTAGGTAAACGATTATCGCAACAGCGTATGTCTGGAGTTGCTGCCTGCGGGACAGACGGATGGGACCGTTGGCCGGTGTGATACACCCCACACTGCTGGCTCCAATTTCCCGTTGAAAAGTCTTGAAGTGTTGCGCGGT
This sequence comes from Bifidobacterium sp., assembly GCF_051876855.1. Lineage (GTDB taxonomy): Bacteria > Actinomycetota > Actinomycetes > Actinomycetales > Bifidobacteriaceae > Bifidobacterium. The sequence goes on along the minus strand of NZ_JBJEIH010000055.1, from coordinate 7,222 downwards.
CATTGTGATAATGAACCTGCGTTCAGCGTTTCTGCGTATCGCCGGGGACGCGACGCGTGCAAGATTTGTTTCATACCGAATACAGAAAGAGAGGCATTATGGCCAAGACGACTGTTTCCGAATCTGTCGTGAGTACCGGAATCAACAAGAATCTTCCTATTCTTGATGACACGACCACCTCCCGCGTGGTGGTGAACAACCCGTTGTTGCGACACGTGTTCTTTACGTTCGGTGAAGGACAGGTGCTCACTGATCACGCGTCAGCGCGCGCGGTGATCGTCAATATTCTTGAGGGCAAGTTTGATTTCACGGTCGGCGGGGCAAAGAATATCGTCACTGCGGGCGACGTGATTTATCTGGCGCCGGGGGAGAGGCATGCGTTGACCGCATTGGAACCGAGCCGTATGTCGTTAACGCTGATTGACGTGGAATCGATGCGTCAGACGCAAGATGGCGATGCTCGTGATACGCAACCGGATTCGTGTGACCCGTCTCACCGGGGCCATCATGGAAGCTGCGGATGCCATGGGCATGAGGGCCATCACGGTGAACATCTTCAAGAACAAGGAGATTCACGACGCGAACAGCAGGATGGTGATCGGTGATCGTCTCGGACATGTCCAACAATCCACATGCTTCGGGCACTCCTTCAAACGAGCAGAGCGTCATCGGCTCGCGGAAAGCCCAGATTGCGCAAAGTGTCCACGGCCAGCGCTCCGGCCCCGAGGAGCAGCGCCTGCAAGGGCACTGGTTGCTCGCCAAGATGGGCAAACGCGTGCTGCGCCCCGGTGGCATCGAGCTGACTCGTGCCATGCTTGATGCCGTTGGCGTGAACGCTGACGATGGCATTGTTGAATTCGGCCCCGGAGTAGGCAAGACCGCAGCGTTACTGCTCGCGGCGAATCCCCGCAGCTATACGGGTGTCGACCCGAATCCGGAGGGTGAAACGGCAATGGGCGAGATCGTCGGCGAACACCATCAAGCGAGAATGGTCAAGGCGGATGCCGCGCGTACCGGTTTGCCGAACGCATCCGCGAGCCTTGTCATCGGCGAGGCTATGCTGACCATGCTCCCACTTGAACGCAAGCGTGCCGTAGTGCGTGAAGCTGCGAGAATCCTCAAACCCGGGTGTCGTTATGCAATCCATGAGATGGGATTGAAACCGGAAGATGCCGACCGGCAATTGCGCAATGACCTGGAACGTGGTATCTCGCGGGCGATTCATGTCGGGGCCAGGCCGTTGACGCTCCCCGAATGGGTGGACATGCTCGACGGCGAGGGATTCGACATCGCCGCCACCCTGGAACGTCCGATGCATCTGCTGGAACCCGCCCGCATCGTCAGTGATGAGGGATTCGGCGGTGCGATGCGGTTTGCCGGCAATATGATACGCAATTCGGCGGGAAGAAAACGGGTTCTTGCCATGCGCAAGGTGTTTCGCCAGTACGATGCGAACCTGTGCGCGTACGCGATTGTCGCCGTGAAGAGAGCGTAAGACGGGAGGGCGTTATTCGCTGATGGTCGGATGACGCCCTGCCGAATGATGTCGGTCGCATATCTCTTTTGAGCTGACATGTGGCTGATTGTGGCGATTGGGTCCGGGCGTTGACAATCGTGTTGTCTATTGTCATTGTCCGTTTGATGACCAATGGCTGTTTGCTGGGTAGCGCATGGATTATTCTTGGTGTTTGATTCACGCGAAGTGTGACGAAGGTCACAATCTGCTTGTTGATTGCGTGCTGTTCGGCGCATGGATGCTGTGAATCACGGCCGGGCAGTCGTTGACCGGTCGTTCCGAGAAATCATCCGAGGAATTCCCATCAGACCTTCCCAAGCTCCCGGGGAATCCATTCCAGGAAGTTTCAGGAGTTTCCTGCGGAATTCACAAGGAGTTCAAGGAAATATCCCAAGGAAAGTCAGTTATCGAAGGAGATTGACGTGACATCAACCAGTCAGCCATTGTCGCGGATACTCGCGGCGATCGCAGCCAGTGCAATGCTGGCCACAGGGTGCGCGACAGGCGTTGCAGCCGTGTCCGCGCAGTCCGCCATCGCGGCTCAGCCAGCTGCTGCGAGCAGTGTGGATTACGCGCAGGCGATGAAGTCTTTCACCGCGGACGCCAGCGGCGATCAGCTCGCCTACGCGGTCAACGGCGAGTTGAAGGACGTGGCTTACAAAGACACTCCGGTAGGCCAGCACGGCAAGCTGTCCATCGGCAAGGCGGCAGGATTCAGTGCACCGACCGTGCTTGACGAGCATGGACAGCCGTTCCAGCTGCGCGGCGCAAGCACCCACGGCGTGCAATGGTTCCCGCAGTACATCAACCGTGACGCGTTCCAGTCCCTGCGTGACGAGTGGGGCATCAACATGGTGCGTCTGGCGCTCTACCCGCGCGAAGGTGGCTACCTGCAGGGTTCGCAGGCCAAGATGGACGCGAAAATCGAGGAAGCCGTCAACGCGGCCAACGAACTGGGCATGTACGTCATCCTTGACTGGCATGTGCTCAACTACAATCCCAACGGGGACGCCGACAAGGCTGAAGAGTTCTTCACCAAGTACGCAGCCAAGTACAAGAACCTGAAGAACGTCCTCTACGAAATCGCCAACGAACCGACATCCACCTCCTGGTATGACGGTTCCGGCAACGACCTGTACACGTACAGCAAGCGCATCACCAAGGCGATTCGCGCCACCGGCAACCAGTCCGTGGTCATCTGCGGAACCAACACCTGGTCGCAGGACGTGGACGCGGTCGCGGCCAAACCGCTGTCCGCCGACGGGATTGGCAATGTGGCGTACACGCTGCACTTCTACGCGGGTACGCATTACGACAACATCAAGAACAAGCTGCGTACGGCCTTGGCTGCTGGCACGCCGGTGTTCGTCTCCGAATTCGGCATCACCGACGCGTCCGGCTGGGGCGGGATCGACATCGCCAACGCGAACGACTGGATGACGCTGCTGGTGCGCAACAACATCAGCTACGCTGCTTGGTCGCTGTGCAACAAGGGCGAAGGGTCCTCCTATCTCAAGGAATCCACGAGCAAGACCAGCAA
>NZ_JBJEIH010000055.1:0-4066 GCF_051876855.1 Bifidobacterium sp. | reverse complement strand
GCAACAAGGGCGAAGGGTCCTCCTATCTCAAGGAATCCACGAGCAAGACCAGCAAGTGGACCGGCAGCGAATTGTCAACCAGCGGCATCTGGTTGGTCAACACCAGCCGTCGTATCCAGGCCATGGTCGATGGTGCCAGCCAATCAGGCGGCAGTGGCACTGGTGAAACGCCAACCGATCCGACGCCCGATCCGACGCCTGACCCCACGCCTGACCCGACGCCCGATCCCACGCCTGACCCCACGCCGAGCGAACCGAGCGAGCCCGCCGAGCCGAGCGATCCGCAGACCACAACCACTGGGCTGACCGTCGAAGCGAAAGTCAGCAGCGATTGGGGTATGGGCGCGAATGTCAACGTGACCGTCAGCAACCCGTCCGACGCCACGTACAAGGGCGGCTGGAAGGTCGAGTTCGATTTGGCAGGCACCATCACCAACCTGTGGTGCGGCAAGGTCGTGAGCCATACCGGCAATCATTACGTTGTCTCGGATGCCTCGTGGAATGCATCAATCGCCTCGAAGCAGAGCACTTCCTTCGGATTCGGCGTGTCGAAGGCGCCGACGAGCAGTGCGCTGCCGACGAATCTGACGGTGAACGGTGTTGCTGCGGGCGCTTCGGAGGAGGCTTCGAAGGGGTCTTCGGAGGGGTCGGAATCGGCGGGTTCGTCGGCGGGCGCGTCCAAGGACGCGAACGATCAGAAGACCTCTGATGACCAGAAGACCGATTCCTCGGATACCAAGCCGTCGGATACCAAGCCGTCCGATGGGCAACCGTCCGATGGGCAACCGTCCGATGGGCAACCGTCCGACGCGAAGCCCGCCGCCTCCGCCCTGAGCACTGAAGCCAAAGTGAACAGCAACTGGATGCTCGGCGCGACGGTCCAGGTCGTGGTCAACAACGAGACCGATGTCGCACACGAAGGCGGTTGGACCGTCGAATTCGATCTCGACGGCGACATCACCAACCTGTGGAACGGCACCATCGTAAGCCACAAGGACAATCACTACGTCATCGCCAACGCTGCATGGAACGGCACTATCGCGGCGAAACAAAACGCGATGTTCGGATTCACCATGTCCAAGTCGCTGTTCGCCAGTGCCGAACCGACGAACGTGACCGTGCGATAGGTGGTTTCCTGGTCTGACGGAATCACTGGTGCGATGACGGCGGCGATGATGGTGGCGATCGCGGCAGCGGTGACGGGAAAGTCATCGAATGCCGCGACGCCCTTGAATTCCAGCGATCGCGGTGAAGTCGGTCTGGGAATGCTGCCAGCCCGGGGTAACGCTTCTTGACGGGGCGTTCCCCGGGCTGACTTTTTCGGCGCGACTGTCGTGGATGGTCTTCTCCGCCCGTGTCGCTTCTGTCGTCGCGAGACTGGACATGCTGACCGGTCTGGTCGAACAAGCTATTCATCGGGATAGGCTAGAGAAGAGTGGGCAGAGAGGAATCAACGAGAAAGGCGAATCATGGCAAGGAAACCTGACCCGGCGCCGGGGTGGCTGTTTCGATGCGACAAGCTGCAGTGGCAGCTCGAATTGCGTTTGTATGACAACCGCGTGGAGGCTGACATCCCCACGTACTGGCTCCGCAGATACAAACGCACGGATGTCATATTCCTCAAGGACGTGCTCGGTGCGCAGGTTCAGCGCAAGCAGGTTACGCTGTCGCTGTCCGGATGGCGATCCTCGCTGTTCATCTTTCGACGTGCCGACGATGCGCTCGAGTTCTCCCGGATGCTCAGCGGGCTGATTGGCCGTTGATTGCGGTGGTGTGATTCAGGCCGGACATTGTGACCGGTCTGGCTGGTTGTGTTGGTTGGCGTCAGGCTGGACATTCTGACCGGTCATATCTACCGGTCGTACTGGTCGTGATGACTGGACGTGTTGACTGGACGTTGTGACAGTACACGTTGACCGGTGATTCAGACCGGACATTGTGACCGGCCTGGCGTCGGGGGAGTGCCGATGGTCGTCGTGGTCTGCGTGGGCGCTGTCGCTCGAGCTTGAACGGTGACGTTAATGAACGCGGGCTGCGTATGCCGTCGCAGACGTAGCGTTACGAACGGATGTCGCTCGGGCTGAGTCTGTCGTCGATGTGGTGGGTTGTGTATGCGGTCGCATGCGTGATCGGTGGTATTACCGGCGTCGTCAGCGGATTGGTGGCGGGCCGGTGGCGCTGTGTGTGCGGCGGCATGCGCAACGCAACAGATGCATGTTCGTTGGGTTTGGCTTGCCGCGGTGTGGTGGGTTGTGTGTGCGGCGGCATGCGCAACGCAACAGATGCATGTTCGTTGGACTCGGCTTGCCGCCGATATGGTGGGTTGCGTATGTCGTCGGATGCGTATTGCGATAGTCTTGTCCCGCGTGACTTTTGGTGAGCTGGGTGTATGGCGGATTGTGTATGTCGTTGCATGCGTGATTGGTGATTTCGTCGGGGCTACCGGCTGATGGGCAGCGGGATAGTGGGGTGGCGTATGCGTCGGCATGCGTAACGTGACAGATGCGTGTTCGTTGGGTTTGGCTTGCCGCCGATATGGTGGGTTGCGTATGCAAATACCTGCGTGGTTGGTCGGCCTCGTTCTTGCGGTGTCATCGTGTGAGGATTGGCTCGCACAATGACGTTCCCTGCCCGGCCCCAGTCGCTCAGCAGTCATCAGCCCACCTGCTCTCCGGCCGTCACCCCAACGTAAAAGGCCCGCTGTGCGAGCCAATCCTCACACAGCGGGCCTTCGGACCGCGGGAAATCCCCGGACTCAGCCGAGTCACTGACCGGGCGGAACATTCGCCAACAGAGCGAACAGGGTGAACAGGGCGAATCCCTCCACCCGGCCTCAAGTGGCCCCAGACTAGGCGGAACATTCGCCAACCGGGTGAATCACCCTGTCCGTACTCAAGCAGCTCCAGTCCGAGTGCCACTTGCAGGCGTCACTCATAGATACCACTCGTAGGCGTCACTTGCAAGTAACGCCCTCGAGCGATACTCACTTCTTCGCCGGCTCCATCGCCTTGTCATACGCCAGCGCAATCGCGAGCACGTAAATCGCGCCCACCGCGACGACGATAATCGAACCGGCTTGTCCCATCGCGTCGGCGGCGGCACCCATGATCGGCGGGAAGATGGCGCCTCCGATCAGGCCCATCATCATCAGGCCAGACACCTCGTTCTGGCGGGATGGCAGGGTGTTGAGCGCGTGCGACAGGCACAGCGAGAACACGTTCGCGTTGCCGAAACCGATCAGCGCAACCGCAAGATAGAACAGCCACTGCGGCGGGTTCGTCGAAATCGTGGTGAACACGGCGAAGCATACGACGGCCAGCACCATGATCACACCGCAGATGCGCAACGCGGTCTTGTTGTCCATCTTCTGCAGCACAATGCCGCCAAGTCCCGTGCCGATGGTACGGAACGCGAAGTACAGTGAGGTTGCCCCGGCGGCGGTGGCGAGCGGGACTGCGGTGTGCTCCATCAGGATGCGCGGCGCTTGCGCGTTGATGCCGACATCGATACCCACGTGCGCGATGATTCCGAGGAAGCACAGCAGAACAATCGGGTTGCCGAGCAGTTTGAAGCAGTTGACGATGCTGGTCTGTCCGGCGTCGGGCGCGGGCTCTTCGATCTTGTCAAGTGCCAAGGCGACGCCGACAATCACGCCAATCACCAGGTAAATGACATACAGCACCCACCATGCTCCGAGCTTGGATGCACCCCAGCCGGCAATCAGCGGCGCGAAGAACGAGGCGAACGCCTTGACGAACTGGCCGGTGGTGAGGGTGGAAGCGAGCTTGTCGCCGTTCACGAACACGGTGAGCAGCGGGTTGAGCGATACCTGCATGAGCGTGTTGCCGATGCCCAGCAGCGAGAACGAGACGATCATCAGCACCAGTCGCGGGGTGCCGGCGGCCGCGGTGTAGGCGACGACCGGCAGCAGCATGGCCACGGCAGTGACGATCAGTGAAATCAGAACGGTTTTGCGGCGGCCGATTTTGTTCATCAGCACGCCGGTGGGAACAGAGAAGATCAGGAACCAGAAGAACACCATGGAGGTGAACAGGTTCGCTTGGGA
>NZ_JBJEIH010000054.1:0-1887 GCF_051876855.1 Bifidobacterium sp. | reverse complement strand
CGCCGCCGGAGCCGCCGGTGGAACCGGAATCCTTGGCTGCGATACGGGCGAACGGAACAGTGAAGTTGTCCTCATCGGACTTCTCGAAGCTGTTGTTCTCCTGGGAGCCGGCGGAATCATCCTTGTCGGCGTTGTCGTTCTCGGCGAGATCATACGGTAGGGAGTCCATGCCGGACTTGCCCATCGTCGCCACCAGCTGCACGCCGAGACCGCTCTTGGCGACAGTCGCGGCATCGGTGCCGAGCTCGCTCAGCGGAATGGACATCTCATAATGGAAGTCCATGGTGCCGGAGTTGTGGCCCTTGGTGTTGAAGTCGACCCACTTGGCGTTCTCATTGATCATATCGCCGACGACACGGCCATTGTTGGTGCCGTAGGCGCCGTCAATGCCGTAGACGTTCTTGCTAAGAATGCCCTTGCCCCACTTGAACTTGATGCCGGAAGCCTGGGTGTTTGTCTTCGCGTTCGCCGCCGGACCGTAGATCGCGTTGGCGTTCAAGCCGGTGCTGTCGCCGCTGTACACCCACGGGCCGTTGGCGCCGTTGGTGGAAATGGCGACGACCCGGTTGAGCTTCTCCTGCCAGGTCAGGCCGGAATCCCACAGGGTGCCGCCGGTGGTGAGCTGGGCGCTCTTGCCGATGGTGTCGGACTGCCCGGTGCTGAAGGCGATGAAGAACGGGACGTTCATGGTTTCGTAGAGCGTGCCTTGCGACAGCGGGTAGTTGTCGTTCGGTGCTACCACGTCCTGGACGTTCGTCATTTCCCACATGAGATACACATTGTTGTCGTCATAGGCGGCATACAGGGTGTACAGATCGATCGGGACCTCGTACATCGAGTTCGGCCGGTACACGCGCGGGTCGTCGTTGGCGGTGCCCTGCGCGACAACCATCGAGCTGTTCCAGTCGGAGACGTCACCGTCAACGGTGATGGTCTTCTTCGCGCCATACCCGGCCTTGTTGGTCGAATAGTAGCTGGCGAGGTTCTGCACCGGGGTGGCGATCTTCGAATACGTGTAGGTATTCGTCAGTTCCTTGCCCGTGGTGCCGCCCTTGGCTTTCACCGTCACGGTGATGGTATCGCCGATCTTGCTGCTGCCGCCCACCTCGATGGTGTCACCGTCCTTGAAGGAGCCGGACTGGCCTTCGGAAGTGGTGTAGGTGGCGCCGGACGCGTTGCGGGTGTGCAGGGTCACGGTCATCGTGTCGGTGGAGAAAGACTTGCTCTCCGGGCTCGCGGTGACGGTCTCGACCGTGCCGACTTCGGCATTGGCGTCATAGAAGGCGCTCACCGCACCACCCTTGGCGGTGCCGGCGGTGATCTTGCCGCCGGAGACGGTGATGGTGCCGCCGTTGACCTGGTCGGTGTAGGTGCCGTCATCAAGGGTGGTGTCCGAACCGGCGAGGTTGACGTCGCCGCCCATGTTGGCGATGACCACGCCATCGTCATCAGCCTTGCCGTCCTTGGCATAACGCTCGACCATGAGGCAGGAGTTCTGGCTCTGACAGTTGCGCAGGTACTCGCTGTTGCCGTTCATCTTGTTGCGGAAGTGGTTAACCGCGACCACGGCCTTGTCCTTCCACATGTTGTCGCCGGCATCGCCCAGCTGGGACTGCTCGGCGAACTGCGCGTTGTTGCCACCGGATCCGACCGGGCGGTTGAAGTACAGCGGGGCGCCGCCAGCACGGGAACCGACGATGGCCCAGCCCATACGCAGCTGGTAGTCGTTAAGATACGTGGATTCCTTGTCACCGTTCGCATAGTTGTCATGCGATTCGACCCAGGTGACCAGCTGGTCATCCTTCGCGCCGCCGTTACGCAGGCTCGTCAGATTGCCGGCGTTCAAGTTGCTGCTCTTGATGGCAGAACGCACGGTCTTGCCGTAGT
>NZ_JBJEIH010000053.1:3938-10587 GCF_051876855.1 Bifidobacterium sp. | reverse complement strand
TCGTTTAAACAATCAAGTGCACCATCGCAACATCTCCGGCAACTACAAATCCGGGTGCGGTGAGATGTCTCAGTCCCACTGCACCCGGATTCATAATCGCCCGGTATCGCTACACGTACCCATGCAACGCGTCGGATCACGACCTGACGCCAATCAGCAACGCTTTTCTGCGCAAGGTCGTCGCGATGCCAGCAACCGTTGTTAAGTCCAGGCGGCGCGTGTCAGTAGAGTTCTGTGAAAATCTTCAGCACGCGGTCATAATCAAGCGGCACAAAGTTGTTGCGCATCAGCCGCTCCTGGGTGGTCATCACACGTTCGGCGAATTCGGGCAGATCCTCGCGGGTCACACCGTACTCATGCAACGCCTTCTTCGGCAGGAGCTTGTTGATCAGCTCCTCGAGCCGGTCGTAGACCACGGCGGTATCGCATCCGAGGATCTTCGCGAGGAAGGCGTTGAGCGTGGCGATCTCTCCGTCGGATTTGATTTCCATGTAGTTGCGCAACACGCCCGTGAACATGGCGTAGTTCGATTCGCCGTGCGGCACATGGTATTTGCCGCCCAGCTGATAGCTCAACGCGTGCACGGCCGCGCATCCGGCGGTGTCGAAGGCGATGCCGGCGAAATCGGAGGCAATGAGGAAGTCGTCCATCAACTCGTTGCGCTTCGCGCGGCGTTCGGTCGATCCCGCCTCACCGGCCTCGGTCACTTTCTGGTATCCGCCGACAATCATTTCAATCGCCTTGTAGCTGAACATCTTCGTGTATGGAGTGGCGTTCGGCGACAACGCGGATTCGACGGAGTGCACAAGCGCATCCATCGAGCTTGTGGCGAAGACATGATCAGGCAGACCGGTGAGCAGTTCCGGAATCAGTACGGCATCATCGGCGAACATCTCCGGCCCGGCGATACCCGCCTTGCAACCAAGGCGTGTGCGGTTCACCGCGGCGATTTCCGTGACTTCGCTGCCTGTACCGCAGGTGGTCGGCACGAGCACCAGACGTACCTTGCGATGGTGGTCCGCCAGATGGTCGATGACGTCATCGATGCCGTCACCGCCAGCAACGGCGACGATTTTCGACATGTCCATGACGGCACCGCCGCCGACTGCGATAATGCGGGAATACTTGAACTTGGAGGCGTCAAAAATAAGCGCATCGATCATTTCATCGGTCGGTTCCTGACTGCCGTATTTGTCTACGGTGATCACATGGGCGCCGTTGGTGACGCCGGCGAAGAACGTATCATGCATCACGTCCATGGTGACCAGCAGGTCGTCAGGCCCAAGATTGAATTCCTTCGCAAATTCCGCGACCGTGGGGAACTTGTGAATCACGGGACCAACGGTGAGCTGCTTCATACAAACCTTCTTTCAACGGCCCGCGTACCCTTTGCGGCATGCGGAAGCGATACGCGCATTATCGGACCGGACATTTCACCTGATATGTCCGGCGTGTTTCCTACATGTGACAGCGGTTCGGAATCGTTCACGTCCATAGAGAACATTCCGTTACCGCCATGATCATGATGTGGACATGCCACTCCGTGACGCTCGCTCCCAAGGACCGCGGCATGCGGTATGGTTGGTTCACGCGCATGCGGGGCGAACCGATGGACCCGCAATCGATACGGAGGATGTCATGGCACTGACCAAGAAACAAACCAAGCAGCTGAGGGCGATGGCCAACCAGCTCAACCCGCTGCTGTGGATCGGCAAGAACGATGTGACCGATGCCGCAATCAAGCAGGCTGATGAAACAATCGATAAGCATGAACTCATCAAATGCGCGGTCCAGGACGGCTCAGGTCTGACCGCCCGTGAGGCTGCGGACCAGCTTGCCCAACGGCTTGGGGCCGATGTCGTGCAGGTGATTGGCAACCGATTCGTGCTGTACCGCGAATCTCGCCGGGACGATGTGAAGAAGATTGTGCTGGTGCGCGAGTAGGCGTTTCCGACCTGTATCAGCCAAAATATCAATCGAATAAATCAGTCAATTAGTCTGGGGTGTCGCATCCGACGATGTATGCGACGCCGCAGATTCGGATTGCGGTGCAGCGTGCTGCTTTTTCAACGCCGCTCCGGGCTCGGCTTGCGCAGTGCGCCCGGATTCTGACGATGCCGGCTGGGCACCGGTTCCGGCGGTCCCGGCGGCTCCGGCAGTTCCGGCGGTCCCAGCGGCATCGGCGGCTCTGGCAGCCCCGATTCCATGGAGAATCGGCTTGATTCGTGCCAGATTCTCCTTCACTTGACGCTCATAGCCACGGTCGTTGGGGCGGTAATATTCACGACCGACCAGTTCGTCAGGCATATACTGCTGCGGCGCGACGGCTCCCGGATAATCGTGGGCGTACTTGTAGCCCTCGTGGTTGCCCCAGCTCTTCATAAGTTTCGTCGGGGCATTGCGCAAATACAGCGGAACCTGGCCGATATGCCCGGCATCAATGTCGGCGAGCGCCTCGTTGATCGCATTGTAGCTGGCATTGGATTTCGGCGCGGTGGCCACGGCGATAGTCGCTTCGGCGAGGATGATGCGCGCTTCGGGCATGCCGATCATGGCCACCGCCTGCGCGGCGGCGACAGTGACCTGGAGGATCTGCGGAGCGGCCATGCCGACTTCCTCGGCAGCCGCGATCATGATGCGCCGGGCGATGAACCTCGGGTCCTCACCCGCCCTGAGCATCTGGGCGAGATAGTGGATTGCCGCATCCGGGTCGGAGCCCCGCATGGATTTGATGAAAGCGGAGATGACATCGTAATGGTCGTCGCCGTGCTTGTCGTAACGCACGGTCGCCACGTCCATGACACTGCTGACAATGTCCGGAGTGATTACCGCGGGCTTGCCCGGATCCTTCGCATGCTTGCCGCCGGTGACCGCCCCAGCGGCGGCTTCGAGGATGGTCAGGGTTTTGCGCCCGTCTCCCCCGCCCATGCGGATGATTTCGTCACGGGCGTCATCGTCGATGGCGACGGTGCCTTCCAACCCGCGCGGGCTGGCGATGGCACGGTCGATCAGCGTGCTGAGGTCGGCATCGTCAAGCGATTCGAGTTTGACGACGACCGAACGGCTGAGCAACGGCTTGATGACCGAAAAACTTGGGTTCTCCGTAGTGGCGCCGATGAAGGTGACGTCACGGTTCTCGACGCTGGGCAACAGGGCGTCCTGCTGGGATTTTGAGAAACGGTGAACCTCGTCGATAAACAGGACGGTTTCCTTATGCGAGGTGACAAGCCGTTCATGGGCACGTTCGAGGACCGCACGCACGTCTTTGACCCCTGAAGTCACGGCGGAGAGCTCTTCGAAGGCGCGCCCGGATTGTTTGGCAACGATGTAGGCGAGTGTGGTTTTGCCCACTCCCGGGGGCCCGAACAGGATGATCGAGCTCGGGGCGGTCAATGAGCCCTGCGATTGCGGGTCGGCAAGCCGGCGCAGCGGCGAACCATCCCCGAGCACATGCTGTTGACCCACCACCTCATCGAGGGTTTCGGGACGCATGCGCACGGCGAGCGGACGCAGCACGTCATCAGGCGCGGCGGCCGCGGCGAACAGATCATCGGTCATGCTTCCACCCTACTCCAATTCGAACAATCGTTCGACTCCGGCGATGCGCAATCGGCCCCGGCCCAATCAGTCCTCGATCTGGCCGTCGGGGCCAATCGGACCGACGTGATAGTCGACAAACACCGTCTCGCCGGTCTCCTGCGTGGCATCGAGATCGACCGTGCCGCCGATCGCCCAGTCATGGTCACCATCGGAATCATCGATAATCTGTCGAACACGCCATGTATGCTCCTTGCGTTCGTTCGCGTCATCGATGATGAAGAATTCCGGCGAGCGGGCGGCGGCATCGATACCGACATAGTCGTGCTCGTCGTAGTAGTCTTCGAGCGCATCCTCCCATTCGTGAACGCCGTAACCCCAGTCGTGGTCGAGGTCGCCGAGAGCCTCAGGACGGTCGAGGTCCATAAGCTGGACGCGGCGGAACATGGCGTTGCGGATGAGCACGGTGAGTCCACGACGGTCGGAAACCACGGCGTCGCGATCGCCCGGGGCGGTGGTGTCAAGCGCGGATTCATCGTTTTGGCCGGCATGCTCCCACTCATCCACGAGGCTGGAATCAACGGACCGGACGACAAGCCGCAGCCAGGAGATAACGTCGCGCAGTTGGTCATCAAGCATATCCTGCGGGACCGTGCGCGCGAGCGAACGGTAGGCGTCCGACAGGTAACGCAACAGGGTGCCCTCGCAGCGGGCGATATTGTACCGGGCGATGTACCCGTTGAAATCAGAGGCGGTTTCGACCATGTCACGCAGCACCGATTTGGGGCTGAGCATGTAGTCGCCCGCCCACGGCACCGACTGGCGGTACGTGTCGAAGGCCTGATTCAGCAGATCCTCAAGCGGCTTGGGATAGGTGATTTCCTGGAGGCGTTCCATGCGTTCGTCATAGTCGATGTCGTCGGCTTTCATCTCCTGCATCGCCTTGTCGCGGGCTTGCCGTTGCTGGGCTTTGAGTACCGGCATCGGGTCGTCGAGCGTCGCCTCGACCATCGAGATAACGTCAAGCGCGTACGTGGGCGAATCCGGGTCGAGCAGGTCGAGCGCGGCGACAAGGAACGGGGACAACGGCTGGTCGAGCGCGAAATCATCAGGCATGTCGACGTCAAGCACGTAATCCGTGGTGTCGTCGTCGCGCGGGACGGCCTCGATGAAATGCTCGTCAAGCATGGTGCGGAAGATGTCGTCCGCCAACTGGTGCAGATGCGCTTTCTGCTCGTCGGTCTGCGCAGAGTCGTCGATGAGCTTGTCGACGCGGGCGCGAGCGTCACCGCCTTGGGCGACCTCGTTGAGCACCATCGAATGCGTGATTTTCAAATGCGGGACCAGAGTCTCGGGGGCCGCCTCGATGAGCTTGTCGAAGGTGTGCTCATTCCATGTGACGAAACCCTCCGGCGGCTTCTTACGCTTGACTTTCTTGAGTTTCTTCGGATCATTGCCGGCTTTGGCCAGCTGATGCGCGTTCTCGATCTCGTATTCCGGAGCCTCGGCGACCACCAGCCCTTCCGTATCGAAGCCCATGCGGCCGGCACGACCGGCGATCTGGTGGAATTCGCGGGCGCGCAGACGACGGGTCTTGACACCGTCGAATTTCGTCAACGCGGTGAGCACCACGGAATGAATCGGCACGTTGATGCCGACGCCCAAAGTATCGGTACCACAAATCACCGGAAGCAGGCCCTGCTGGGCGAGCTGTTCGACCAATCGGCGGTATCGCGGAAGCATGCCGGCATGATGCACGCCGACACCAGTGCGCAGCAGGCGTTGCAAAATCTTGCCGAATGCCGTGGTGAACTTCGTGCCCTTCATCGCCTCGGCGATGGCCTGACGCTGCTCCTTGGTGGAGACATTGCTGTTGGCGAGCGCCTGCGCAGTGGTCAATGCGGCATCCTGCGAGAAATGAACGATGTAAATCGGGGTGTCGCCTTTGCCGACCAGCAGCTCGATGGTCGCTGGCAGCGGCTTGTCAGTGTATTCGTAGGTCAGCGGGACCGGGCGCGGGGCGTCGGCAATGATGTCGACATCCGTGTCAGTGGCGTCTTCAAGCCGGTCGGCGATCGCATCCACATTGCCGAGCGTTGCACTCATGAGCAGGAACTGCGTGTGGGGCAGCGTAATCAGCGGGACCTGCCACGCCCAGCCGCGCTCACTATCGCCGTAGTAGTGGAATTCGTCCATCGCCACGCAACCGATGTCCGCCTGGTCGCCTTCCCGCAGCGCCTGATTCGCGAGGATTTCCGCAGTACAGCAGATGATCGGCGCGTCTGCGTTGATATGCGTGTCACCGGTGATCATGCCGACGTTGTCCCTGCCGAACACCTCGACCAGGTCGAAGAACTTCTCGGATACCAGTGCTTTGATCGGCGCGGTGTAGTACGAGCGGCGGCCGGTACACAACGCGGCGAAATGCATGCCGAGCGCGACCAGCGATTTGCCGGAGCCGGTCGGGGTGTTGAGGATCACGTGGTCGCCCGAAAGCAGGTCCATGATGGCCTCTTCCTGGTGGGGCCACGGGGTGATGCCCTTGGTGTCCTCGACCCAGCCGAAGAAGCGATCGAAAATCGCGTCGGCGTCAAGGTTGCGTCGCTCGCCGTCATGCGGGGCCAACACCCCGAGCGACCCGTATCCATTCGTCCCGTCGGCTTCCAGCCGTTGCTCGTCCTGCGTCATACCCCTGAGTCTAACGCGTGGCGTGCCTTGCGGACGATGGGGAGAGTGGGGATGCCGACGGTTTCCACAAACAGGAAGAAAATCACTGACCACCGTGCGACTATCAGATTGCACGATGACGGAGTACCTTCGGGTCTCAAATCGGACGAGAGACACTCCAACGGGATGCGACTTCTCAAGGACACAGCGGCGAGATACGGAGAGTCTCGCCGAACAGATGGCAAGTACTGGGAAGCGGTGCTACCGAGTTGTCGCACAACGGGCAGATAGCCCTATGAACGGCGGGATGGGCGGCAGTACCGGGCAGCAGTGCGACGGGAAAGTCGCACGACGGGCAGATTGAAACGGATACGACGACCAAGGACACCGTATCGGCCCGCCATGCAACCGGGGAATCACACGGCGGCGAGATAACACGGGAATC
>NZ_JBJEIH010000053.1:0-3838 GCF_051876855.1 Bifidobacterium sp. | reverse complement strand
CGGCGAGATAACACGGGAATCGACAGGGAAGGCGGCGGTACCGGGCAGCTGTGCGACCGGGGAGTCGCACGGCGGCGGAGTTACCCGAGCGCCGAGCACCGAGCGCCGAGCCACTCCCCCCGGCCGCTACTCCTCGTCGAGCCGGCGGCGCATCGCATCCGCGTCGCAGTTCAGCGGCGGCCAGCTCAGTCCCATATCCCGCAGCGACGTGCGCAGCAGCTCGCTGACGACCGCCCTCGAATACCAGCGGTTGTCCGCGGGGACCAGATACCACGGCGCCTCCGGGGTGCTGGTCTTCTCGAACACCTCCTGCCATGCGGCCATGTAGTCATCCCACCGGGCGCGCGCGTCCAAATCGCTCACATCGAACTTCCAGTGCTTGGTCGGATCGCTCAGACGCGTAAGGAAATGCTCCTTTTGCTTGTCTTTGGTGATTACGAGGAAGATCTTGATGACCGTGCAGCCACTGTCCACGAGCTCATGCTCGAATTCGTTGACCTGGTCGTACCGTGCGCGCCACACGTCCTCGGGGAACGTGCCGTAGATATGCGGCATGACGATATCCTCGTAATGGGACCGGTCGAACAGCGAAATCCAGCCGGGTTTCGGCAGTTCGCGGCGGACCCGCCACAGATAGTCATGCGCCTGCTCTTCTTTCGTCGGAGCACCGAAGCCGTGGTAATGGATGCCCATCGGGTCGGTCTGGCTAAACACATGCCGTACGATGCCGCCCTTGCCGGAGGCATCCATGCCCTGCAGCACAATGAGCATGCGCCTCGGGGACCCTTTCGTCCCGTTCGCGTACAGCAGTTGCTGGTATCTCGCGATTTCACCGGAGCTGATGGCGATGAAACGTTCACCCTGCGCCTTGTTGCCGGGGAAGCCGGGAGTGGAACCGCCATCGACGTCCGTCAGCTGGTCTCCCGGGTGGAATCGCAACAATTGTGCCGGAGGCTCGTCCCACACCGAACTGAGCAGCCTTGACGACGCGTCGGCGCGTTCCAGACGATGCTCGATATCGTCATCATGCCGTTTTTCAAGGATTTCCATGCCATGTTCGGCTTTGCGCAACGCCTTGCCGATCTGCTTGGGTTCAGTTTTCTTCTTGTCTTTGTGGTCGTTCTTGTTGGCGTGCCCATCCGCGTGTGGTGTCGAGTCTGTCATCGTATGCCTCCTGATACGTGCGGAAGCAGGCCTGCCGACAATCTGCCGCGCTTATCCGCGAGGCTTGCCAAGCCCTTCGATGACACGCACACCCGGCAGGTATGCGAACAGTGCGCCGTTGACGACCAGTTTCGAGGGGCGTATGCCGCTTCCAATGAACAGTGTAGGCGTTTCCAGGATGCGCGCGTCGACCAACACAGGCCATTCTGCCGGCAAACCGATCGGCGACATGCCTCCGGACTCCATACCGGTGGCGGCTGTGGCATCGGCCACCGGAGCGAATGAAACCTTGCTGACCTGCAACGTGTGCTTGACCAGACCGTTGAGATCGGCCCGCGCATCGCCGTTGACCAGCGCCGCGGCGAATTGCGGGGGCGCTTTGCGCGTTTTATGTGTGTGGACGATGACGACATTGCCCGCCTGCGCGAGGTCGAGTCCGTGTCGCGGGCAGAAGATATCCGTATCCGATTCCTCGTCGAGGTTCTCGCTGACACCGAGGATCTGGGCCGGGTCGATGATGCCTTCCGAAGTGAACCGTGTCAGCGCGTCCAGCACAGGCTGGGCGAGCAGCTTGCTGCCATGCCAGTCGTGGAGTTCCAGATCGCCGGTCGTCGTCGTAAAATCCGCCATCGAATCCTCGCTTTCGTGTCCGCGCCCCGATGTAGGGCGATTGTGGTTGAGCTTAGCGCCGGAATATGTGGGGAAACGCCCGCCGAGACTTGCATCGTATACGTGTTGGTTATGGCCGGTGTTCGTGCCCGGGAAATCTGCGGTTTCAGTACATCGCGCCGCGAGCGCGACCTTGGGAACTTTATCTTTGCGTGGCGCACGAACGACATCGGCCCGGTTGACATGGGATTCCAGTCAACCGGGCCGATGCTGTTGTGCCAGCACAGCGTGTGCCGGGGTCTTACCCCGCGTCAGTCCGCGCTTGGTGCGGGATGCTGCCCCTTGCCATCGGGGTTTTCACCGCCAGAACGCTTTTTGCGCGCGCCGGGGACGCCAGGAAGCGGGACCTCAAGACGGTGGCGTTCGGGGGCATCCGGGTGCTTCTCGTCGTAGCCCTGCATGTACCGGGTCTTCTGCCATTCGTGGATTGACGCGTTCGACCCGCGGTGATGCTCATGATAGGTGCGAGGCGCACCGCCGCGCGGCAGTTCGCCCGATTCCTTCGCCACCGCGATCTGGTTGACATTGGACGGGTCCATAATCGCAATCGGAGCGACCACTTCCGGTTCGGCGGGGGCCGCTGTATGGCGCTGCATGCGCGAAGGCAGCCATTCGGCGAGCCGGGACAACAGCCAGCACAGCACGAAGTAGATGACCGCGGCGACCACGAGCGTCTGCAGGATGTTGAAGTACATCGAGCCGAGACGACGCGATTCCTGGAGCAGATCCGTATACATGATGATTGAGCCGAGCGCGGTGTCCTTCAACACGACTACCAGCTGGGTGACGGCAGCGGGGAGCATCGCGTAAATCGCCTGCGGGACCTCCACCTGCATGAGGGACTGCGTGCGGGTCAGACCGAGGGCGAGCGCCGCCTCATGCTGCCCGTTCGGCAGGTTGCCCACGCCGGAGCGCACGAGTTCGGCGACCACGGAGCCGTTGTAGAGCACCAGCCCCAAAACGACCGACCAGTAGGCCGGATTTTCCATGCCCATGAAGGCGAACAGGCGCCAGAAGAAGATCATCATCATGAGCACAGGCACTGCGCGGCAGAATTCCACGATCACCGCGGAAACCCAGCGCACTGGGGCCGCCGGTAGCAGACGCCCGATGCCGAAGACGATGCCGAAGAGCACAGCGCCGATCACCGCGACGAATGCCGCCTTGACGGTCATCCACAGGCCCGGCAGATAGAAGTCGGTCCATGCTTCGACGTCGAGCGCGGGCTTCCACAGCTCCCAGGAGAGCTGGTTCTCGCCTTGCGGCGGGTTGTGCAAGCGCATCAGGATGAGCACGAGTACGAGGGCGAAGACGACGATCGCCACCGCGTTGGCGATGCGAATGCGCTTGCGTCCGCGCGGGCCGGGGGCGTCGAACAGCACCGAAGTGTTGGTGTCGTTGTTGCTTGTTGCGTTTGCCATACCGGTCACCTCCGTACCGCGAGTTTGTTGGACAGATACGTGGTCAACGCGCCGAACGGGATGATGAGGATCACGTACCCGAAAGCGAAGGTCAGGAAGATCGGCACAATCAAATCGGCGTGGTATTCAATCATCTCGCTCATCATGGTCGAGGTTTCCGTCGCCACCGATGCCGCCGCGGCGACGGTGGAGTTCTTGAGCAGCGCGATGAAAGTGTTGCCCAGCGGCGCGACCGAACCGCGGATGGCCTGCGGAAGGATAATCTGCGTGGCCGCCTGCCAGAAGTTCAGACCCAAGGCGCGCGCGGCTTCGGCCTGGCCGACCGGCACGGTGTTGATGCCCGAACGAAGCGACTCGCACACGAATGCCGCCGTGTACAGGGACAGACCGGTGATGGCCAGCCAGAAGAAGTTCGTTGCGAAGGTGGTCGAGAAACTGAGTTTGAGCTGGGCGTAAACGCCGAGCACCATGAACACCATGATGATGGTCAGCGGCATATTCTTGAACAGTTCCACATATCCGCTGGCGACCCGTCGCAGCGAGGAAATGGGCGAAATCCGCATGAGCAGCAGGATCACGCCAAG
>NZ_JBJEIH010000052.1:0-10663 GCF_051876855.1 Bifidobacterium sp. | reverse complement strand
AGATTGTGGGGGAGGGATGGCGATCGGGTGGGTTGTGTATGCCGGGAGATGCGTGGTGTGCGGGACGAGTCAATGATGGCACGGCCAAGATGGGGGTCGGTTGCATTATGCATGTCGTGGCATGCGCGGTTTGCGGTTGGGGTGGCGGTATTGCGGTGATGGTGGTGGTTTTGTTGGGTTGTGTATGTCGGTGTATGCGTGGTTTGCGGGGTGGGATGGAGATTGTGGGGGAGGGGTGGCGATCGGGTGAGTTGTGTATGTCGGCGCATACGGCCGCCGCGGAACGTCTGGGCTTTGAAACGATGCCCGGTCGGAACCGGACACTTGCGTATGTCATCGCATACGCGCGTGACCATACAGTGTTCAGTTTTGCCGCTCGTGTATCAGAGCGTCGTATGTCAGAGCGGCATATGCGCGTAAGGACCACCCGACCCCGGCGTTGGTGCCCACCTCGGCCAATGGGTATGCGGGTATGACTAGAGTGGCAGTGATTGAAGACAGGAAATGCCCTTGCGCAGCAGTGCGCCGACACGTGTGGCTGGGCCATCGTGCAACGTGCATGACCGGGCATCGCGCAATACGCGCGGCTGGGTCATCGTCCACGGTCACTTGCGCAAGGAAAAGTGATAGGACCACATGGAGGAATCATGGATTCGGTGATTACCGAAGCAGACAAGGAATACGAGGCCGAAGAACGCAAGAACGCCCCGGGCCCGGACCAGCCGATGGCAGACCGGGTGAACAACCGTTCGCTGCGTCCGAATAGCGAGACGTTCCGCCAGTTCATGACCACCGGCTGGGACAACGCCGAGCCGGCGGTCGAGCCGCTGGAATCCAGCAAGTACATCGGTGAGCGTCTGGAGAAGCTGGGCAAGCGGTTCCCCGGCGAGCGCATCGTCATTCCTGCAGGCCAGCCGAAGGTGCGCAATAATGACTGCGATTACGCGTTCCGCCCGGATACCGCGTTCGCGTACTATACCGGCTTGGGCTGCGATTACGAGGCGGGTGCCGTGCTCGTGCTCAACCCGCTTGATCCGAACAGCGCGGAGGCGAAGGCTGGCAAAACCCATACGCCGGAACTGTTCGTCGCCCCTCGTGCCGATAACAGCACGGCTGATTACTATCGTGACACCCATTACGGCGAGTACTGGGTCGGCCCGCGTGCCGGTCTGCGCGAGCTCAAGGCGATGACAGGCATCGAGACCCATGACATCGCCACGCTCGAGGACGCGATCAGCAAGGATGTCGGCGCCGAGGCCGGTGCTGTGCAGCTGCGCGTAGTGCGCACTACCGACCCGTCGATCACGCAGATGGTCGAACGTGTGCGCGAGGCGAACGGTTTCGGCGATCCGGATGCCAATACGAAGGCCGATGAGGCGTTGGCAGAGTTCGGTTCCGAGCAGCGCATGGTCAAGGACCAGTATGAGATTGGCGAAATCCGCAAGGCTGTCGAGGCCACGAAGCACGGTTTCGATCGTATGCTCACCCATTTGCCGCGCGTGATTGGCCGCCCGCGTTCCGAGCGCATGCTGGAGGGCGCGTTCAATTCGGTGGCACGCGAGGAGGGCAACGCCGTCGGTTATGACACGATTATCGCCTCGGGCAAGCATGCGCCGATCCTGCATTGGATGCGCAACACCGGCGTGGTCGGCGACGGCGAACTGCTGCTCGTCGATGCGGGTGTTGAGGTCGATAGCCTGTACACGGCCGACATCACGCGCACTTTCCCAGTCAACGGCAAGTTCACGCCGTTGCAGCGCAAGCTGTATCAGGCGGTGCTGGACTCCCAGCAGGCCGGTTTCGAAGCCGCGCAGCCGGGTGCCACGTATTCGGATATCCACCATGCGTGCATGCGCGTAATCGCCGAGCGTCTGCACGAGTGGGGCATTCTGAAGGTTCCGGTCGAGGAATCCCTGTCCCCGCAGGGCCAGCAGCATCGTCGTTGGCTTGCTTGCGGTGTCGCGCACCATCTGGGGCTTGACGTGCATGATTGCGCGCAGGCCCGCTACGAGTCGTATCAGGGCGCGAAGATTACGCCGGGCATGATTTTCACGATTGAGCCGGGCTTGTATTTCGCGGCGAACGATTTGCTGCTCCCGCCTGAGCTGCGTGGCATCGGTATTCGTATCGAGGACGATGTGCTCATGACCGAGCACGGCCCCGAATGGATTTCGGCCGGCATCCCCAAGCAGATCGACGAGGTCGAGGCTTGGCTTGCCGAGCGTGCCGCGGCGCGTGAGGACTGAGATCCAGAGCCTCTGAGGCGTCAATCCGTTGCGATGGCCACGCCGGAGCAAGCCATCGCGGCGGATTGACGTATCTTCCGGTATTTTCGGGTAGGTTCCAGCACGTTTCGGCATGTTTCGACACGTTCCAGTACGTTCCGGCACGTTCGGATGCGTTCCGCATGTTTCGGTACGTTCCGCACGTTCCGCACGTTCCAATACGTTCCAAGCCCCGATTTTCACATCCCGCCTACGCGCCCAACCCTTCCGTACGCCCAACCTTCCCGTCCGACCAACCTTCCCGTACCCCCGCCTCTCAACACCACCGACAAGCACAACCGACAAGCACCAACAACAACAAGCATGGAGCATCAATGCCGACACCTGATTTCATCATCGAATTGCGCAAATCCATTGGTCACAGCCTCCTATGGCTGACCGGCATCACCGCCTATGTGCGCGACGACGCCGGGCGCGTGCTGCTCGGCCGGCGTTCGGACACCGGCCAGTGGGCGCTCGTCTACGGAATCGTCGAGCCGGGGGAGGAACCGGCGGATACCGCGGTACGCGAAGTCAAGGAGGAAACCGGCGTGGACGCGATCGTCACCGATCTGGTAGCGGTCACCAGCAGCGACCGCATCATCACCTACGGCAACGGCGACCAAGCGCAGTACATGGATCATTCTTTCCTGTGTTCACTACGCCCCGGCGGCAACGCGCAGCCCTTCGTGGGCGATGAGGAAAGCCTCCAGGTCGGCTGGTTCGCCGTGGACGACCTGCCCAGTCCTCTCGCGGCGAGCACCGTCGAGCGCATGGCCGTATTCCGTGATTACCTTGAGCGCCGCGAGCATGGCGACCGTGCCGCGGTTTTTCGCGGTGGGCGCTGATTGCGGATTCCCCATGGATTTCGCATACAATTCGCATAGAATAGGAACAAAGTGCCCGGATTGGCCTCCAGTCGGTAATCCGGGCACGCGAATGCGGTCTGCCAGCGCCGGCCGCATGTCCCCACAGCACAGCAATAGGCATAGGAAAGAGACCAGCGGGTATGTCGTTTGAACATCCGAATCGCAGCGGCGAGAACATCCGTGACGTTGAGCGCGAGATTATGAAGCGCCCACCGGAACACAACAAGACGAATCTCGACCTCGACCGCATGAACATGATGGTCGATCTGCTCGGCAACCCGCAGGACAGCTTCCGCGTCATCCATATCACCGGCACGAACGGCAAGGGGTCCACCGCGCGCATGGCGGAGGCGATCTGCCGTTCGTATGGTATGCGTACCGGCCTGTACGCGTCCCCACATCTGGAGAAGATCAATGAGCGTATCGCCATTGACGGCCAGCAGCTGTCCGATGACGATTTCATCGACTCGTGGGACCAGATCAAGGATCTGGTTGCGCTGGTGGACCGCAAGATGGAGCAGGAGAACAAGCCGCCGATGAGCTTCTTCGAAGTGCTCACTTCGATGGCGATTTGGAAGTTCGCCGATGCCCCGGTCGATGTCGCGATTTTTGAAGTCGGTATGGGCGGCGCTTGGGACGCGACAAACGTCATGGATGCGGATGCCGCGATCATCGGCCCGGTGGACATGGACCACATGCAGTGGCTGGGCGATACGGTCGAGAAAATCGCCACCGAGAAGTCAGGCATCATCAAGCCTGGCTGCACGGCGATCATCGGCCGTCAGCCGCACGCCGAACAGGTCATGCCGATTCTTGAAGCCGCAGCGAAACGCAACAACGCCACGCTGGTTCGTGACGGAGAGGAGATGGAAGTCGTCTCCCGCGTCCCCGCAGTCGGCGGCCAGATGGCGACGCTGCGCACACCGGAAGGTGAATACCGCGACGTGCCGATCGCGAAATTCGGCGAACATCAGGCACATAACGCACTAGCCGCGCTTGCCGCCGCGGAAACCGTGATTCCGGTCAATGGCCAGCTTGACCAAGATCTGGTCGATGAGGCGCTCGGCAGCGTGAAGGTGCCCGGCCGCATCGAACAAGTCCGCACATCCCCGACGATCATCGTCGATGGCGGGCACAACGTGAACGCCGCCCAATCCTTGCGCGCCGCGATCGAGGAGAATTACAGTTTCCAGCAGCTGGTTGGCGTGGTCGCCATGATGGGCGACAAGCAGGTCGAGGAATATCTTGGCGTACTCGAGCCGATTCTGAGCGAGATCATCGTCACCGAGAACTCGTGGCGTGACCGTGTCATGCCCGCCGAAGAGCTGGAGAAGATTGCGGTGCGCGTGTTCGGCCCGGACCGTGTGACCGTCATCAAGGATCTTCCGGATGCCATCCAGGCGGCTGTCGACAAGGTCGATGCCGAAGACGATCTGGGTGTCGGGTACGGGCATGGCGTGCTGATTTGCGGCAGCTTCGTCACCGCGGGTGATGCGAGGACATTGCTGACCGAACATATGGCCGCTGACCTGGCCAAGCCGAAGGCCGAACGCGTCAATCCGCCCGTGGTCTTGCCTGAGGACGCGAACGATGCCGGCAAGACCGCCGACACTGCCGACGCAGCCGACACTGACGGCAAGCCGGAAACCGACGATGTGATCAACGAGATCCTCAACGCCGGCGAGGAAGGGCTGAAGTTCACCATCGACGCACGTACGTCAGGCAATACGGACAAGTCCGCCGGCAACACATCCGGAACCAGTAACGCCTGACCGGCCAGAACCCCGCCACGCCCATGTATCTCAAGGAACTCACCCTTCGCGGATTCAAATCCTTCGCGAACCCGACGACGCTGCGCTTCGAGCCGGGCGTCACAGCCGTCGTCGGTCCGAACGGGTCAGGCAAATCCAACATCGTTGACGCCCTGACTTGGGTGATGGGCGAGCAGGGCGCCAAAAACCTTCGTGGCACGTCGATGGAGGACGTGATTTTCGCGGGCACCTCCACCCGGCCGCCTGCGGGGCGCGCGCAGGTCTCTCTGACCATCGACAACACCGATCACGCGCTCGACATCGACTACACGGAAGTGACCATCAGCCGTACGCTGTACCGCAACGGCGGCTCGGAATACGCAATCAACGGGTCGGCGTGCCGGCTGCTGGACATCCAGGAACTCCTGTCGGATTCGGGCCTCGGCCAGCAGATGCATGTGATTGTCGGTCAGGGCAGGCTTGACGCCATTCTGCGTGCTGACCCGAGCGGACACCGCGCGTTCATCGAGGAGGCTGCCGGCATTCTCAAGCATCGCAAACGCAAGGAACGGGCGTTGCGCAAGCTGGCGAACACTGAAGATAATCTCGCCCGGCTTGACGATTTGCTGCGCGAAATCCACCGCCAGCTCGGCCCTCTGGGGCGTCAAGCGCGCGTTTCCCGGCGTGCAGACACCATCCAGATGACCATCAGGGACGCTCAAGCCCGGCTGTTCGCCGATGACGCGTGCCAGTTGCGAGATAAGCGCGACCATCTGCGCGGCGATCTCGCCGACACCCGCCGCCGGCTCGCCGCGTTGCAACAGGACCTGGCGAAAGCCAAAGTGCGCATCGAACAGGTGGAGGCCATCACCTCGGGATCCAACCCGCAGCTCGCCCAAGCGAATCAAGTGTGGCACGACCTGTCGCGCCTTGAGGAACGATTTGGCTCCCTTGCTTCTGTGGCCGCAGAACGTGCCGCCTCCATCCGCTCGCAGATCGTGGTCGATACCGGCGAAAATCCTGACATGCTCACCAAACGCGCCGACGAACTTGAGCGGCAGGCCGCCAAGCAGCGGGGTGCGGTCGATGATGCGCGGCTCGCTTACGATCAGGCGACTGAAACACGCGCCGACCATGAACGGCGTCTCGCCTCGATCCGCCAGACCTTGACCGAACTGCGCAAAACCGCGCAGCAGCGCGACGCGCATATCGCCAATCTGCGCGAACTAATCGCCCGCGAGGAATCGGCGGTGCATGCGGCAGACACCAGAATCGCCGACCTGTCCACGCAACTGTCCGACATGCGGACGCAGGCGGAGCAGGCACGGACGCGCGTCACTGAACTGGAACAGGAACGCCAGGAGGCCGATGACGACGGGGGAGCGGCACTCGACGCAGCCAGAACAGCCCTCCAGCACAGTCAGGAGGCGCTTGACGAGACGCTTGCCCGGCAGCGGGAGCTCAACGGGAAAATCATCTCCCTGCAAGCCAAGGCAGATGCGCTCGCCGACACTTTGGACAGCCGTAATGCTGCCGGTGAGCTTGAAACCGACCGGGATATCGCCGTCATGGGACGGCTCGCGGATTTCATCCGCATCGAAGACGGGTGGGAAGAAGCCATCGCGCATGCTCTAGGCGACTATGCGAGCGCGATTGTCGTCCCCGGGCAGGAGCAGATGCTCGCCGCCTTGGAACGTGCGCAGGACCATGCGCTCGGCAAGGCGGTGCTGCTGCATCCGCTCGGTGGACAAGCGAGGGATGCTGCTGTGGGTGCTGATGATAACGTTGGCACTGCCGACACTGATGATGCTGGTGTCACTGCTGCCACCGCTGATACCGCCGCCACCGCTGATACCGCCGCAAGCCAACCGATACCGAACGAATCCGCCGCCGCGCTGGTCGACGCGAACCCGCATGCTCAAGACCCCGAAGCCGCTCGCCGCGTCACAGCCGCGGTGCATGTGCTACTCGCCGACACCATCGCCAAAGAGACACGGGACGATGCCCTCGAGGCAGTCAATCGTGGCCCGTGGACGCGAGCGGTCACCCGTCAAGGGGAGGTGCTTACCGCTGTGGGGGCGCAAGGCGGATCATCCCTGTCACAAAGCGATCTGTCGCTGGCCGCAAAGCGGGATAAGGCGCTTGCGGATATGCAGGGATTGCGCTCCCGGCTTGCCGACATCGACGCGTCGGTGGCTGAGCTGACTGGCAAACGCGACCAGGCTCGGCTCGACGTTGACCATCAGGCGCAGCTGCGTACTGAGTCGCGAGTCAAGGCGCAACAGGCGCAACGAACACTGAAGGCGGCGCGGGAACGGGCAGAGAGCGCCGCACGGCAGCTTGCACGTGTCGAGGAGACGTTGCACAACGCGTCACAAGGGCGGGACGACCATCAGGACAAGCTTGAGGATGTGCGCAAGGCGTTGACGACCGCGCAGGAATCGCAGGATACGAACGCCGACCTTGACGACCTCGCCGCACGCGAGCATCAGCTCGAGCAGCAACTCGGGCAGACGCGCGAACAGGAGGTGTCCGCAAAACTCGCATGGAAGGAATCTGACCGGCAAGCCCAGTCATTGCAACGGCAAATCGGCTTGTTGCGCGACAACGCCGAACAGGCAAGGCAGCGACAAGCGCGAATCCAGGAACAGAACGACACCCGCCGTCGACATGCCGAGGCCGCCGACCGGGTGTCAGGCGATGCCGCCGCCTGCGCACGGCTCGCCCATGCGAGCGTCGTCCGCGCCGCACAGCGCCGCGATCGTTTACAAGCGGAACTGTCCACCCATGATGAGGAATTGAAAGCATTGAGGGCGGAGCGCGACCGGTTGGAACCCCAGGTACAGCACCTGCAGCGCGACGAACATGAGCTTGATGTGGAGCGTGAACGGCAGGCTGCCGCTTGGGGACAGCTCACCCAGAAGGTCGCGGACACGCTCGGTATGGATATGGACGAGCTGGTCGAGCAGTATTCCCCTGATCACCCGGTGCCGGTGTTGTCGCCGGAGCATGCCGCTGCTCCGGGGGAACACCAGTCGGAAGCGCAGAACGAGGATCAGACAGCCCCGGCGACCGTCCCGTACGTGCGGCAGGAGCAGGTCAAACGTCTGGAACGCGCCCAGCGCGACCTCAAGGCCTTGGGCAAGGTCAACCCGCTCGCCGCCGAGGAATATGAGGCGCTCAACGCGCGCAACCAGTATCTGCACGACCAGCGTGATGATGTTGCGAAAAGCCGTCAGGACCTGCTCAAACTCGTGCAGGACTTGGACCAGACCATGGTCAGTGTGTTCTCCAGCGCGTTCGAAGACACGGCCGCCGCATTCCAGCATGTGTTCGCCACCCTGTTCCCGGGTGGTACCGGCCGGCTCAGGCTTGAAAACCCGGACGACATGCTGAACACCGGGGTGATTGTCGAGGCGAGTCCCGCCGGCAAGCGCGTCAAGCAGCTGAGCCTGTTGTCGGGCGGCGAACGCTCGCTGACCGCGCTGGCCCTGCTGTTCGCGATTTTCACGGCCCGCCCCAGCCCCTTCTACGTGATGGACGAGGTGGAAGCCGCGCTCGACGACGTGAACCTCACGAGGCTGCTGGACGCGCTGGACGACCTGCGCGAGCACGCCCAGCTCATCATCATCACGCACCAGCAGCGCACGATGGCCATCGCTGACGCGCTTTACGGCATCACCATGCGCGCCGACGGTGTGAGCGCCGCCATCAGCCAGCGGCTTGAGCATCATGGTTGACGGCTGACGGTTGATGGCTGACGGCTGACGGGGTGTAACGGTACAGGCTCAGTTGTGGCCTGCGGATTGGGAACGCGCCGCCATGCCGGCTGATGACGCTAGCCGGTCAGAACTTCAAGCGCATGTGCTCGAAGTTGACCCGGCCCCAGAATCGCTGCCTCAAGGTATCCTCACGGCACAGCAGCGGGCTGCTCCAATGGCCCGAGTCGAACATACGCATGGCGGCGTCATGCTTGGCCCCGTGTGTCTCATGGTCGATGATGCTGCGCGGAACCATCGTGAACAGGAAATCGTCGTCGGCGGCAAGTTCCTTGGCGGACAGGGCATCGTGCAAATCATGATGCATGACGAAATGCTCGATCAACGGCTTGACGAACGGGCACCCGGCCAGACTGACATAGTAGGTGTTCCTGCCGGGACGCGTGTTGACTTCCAAGAAATGGGGGTTGCCATCGGCATCATCCATAACGTCGAAGTTCGCATAACCCTCGTAGCCGGTGTCCGCAAGGAATCGCCCGGCTGCTTCAAGCAGATCATGATGTTTGCCCGTGGACATGATAACCAGAGGATTGCCAATACCGGTGGCGCTACGGTCCTGCACAAGCACATCGCCGCTGACTGCCACGATGGCGGTGCCGTTGGCGTCTGAGAACGTGGTCAGCGTATGCAGCGACTCGTCGCTAGCAGACAGACGCTCCTGAATCAGCAAAGCATGCGAATAGCTTGATGCGGCGACGGCATCGTAGATTGAGAACAGCTCCTGTTCGGAGGAGACGATATAGACTTTGTTTTTCCCGGGGATATCGGCATAATGCCAGTCGGCGGAGTTCGAAGGCTTCGCGATGAGCGGATAGCTCAGTCCGGACAGTTCTCGCTTCTCGCGCACGACACGCATCGACGTGCCGGCAAGCACGGAATCGTCATACGAATCGGAGAACGGCACGACGATGGTTTTCGGATACGGCATGCCCAGTCGGTCGCAGCGGGCGTAGAAGCGATCCTTCTGTGTAATGTCGTCGAGCAGGGCGAAATCGATATATGGAATCACATATCCCAGTTCTTCCAGCTCCTGCTTGTGCTTCGACAAATTGCGCACATGCCAGTCGCTTGCCCCGGCGATGACAACAGGCTGCGCGTCGAAATGACCCGCATGGGCGTGGAGCCACTCCATCAGCCGCTGTTCCTTGTCGATGTCTTCGATTGTGTGGTAATCGGTGAATCTACTGGCTGAAGAGTACTTGATATCAGCGCCTGCCAGCATGGTCGTCTTGCTGGAATAGCACCGGTGAAGCTCCCGGGCGTATGAATATCCGAGGGTGTCCCCGCCGAGGACGATTGGCTCAAAATCCATAATTATTCCTTACCTGTCATAAATGTGCGAATGCGTTCGCTCTGTATGCCGCGTCACCCCAGCAAGCGTGCAAGAATCGCGTCATCGCCCTCATACGGGGTATGCCGGTTCAGGCGCTTGACCCAGCGCTCATTGCCTTTGCCGATGGCGAGGATGACGTCGAGACGCTCCGGATGGCTTTTCGCGGCTGCGGCGGCGTTTTCAATGGCTTGTGCGCGGTCAAGGATGATGTCGGACTCGACCTGCGGATTGGTAACGTAGCCCGCCATCTGCTTGCAGATATCCTCCGTGGGCTCCGTATTGGTGTCCTCCTCGGTGAAGATGAACCGGCCGATCCGATGCTGGGCCGCTTCGACGATTTCCTTGCGGCGGTCGTACGCCTTGTTGCCTGCGGAACCGGTGACCAAGGTGATATACGGATGGCGTGCGCTGAACCGCTCCTCGACGTAATCAAGCAACGCCGTCATGGAAATCCCGTTATGTGCGTAGTCGACGATGGCGACGGTGTTCGTGGACGGGTCTTCGAAGCGTTCCATGCGTCCGGCAATTTTCACCTGCTCCAACGCGTGCAGGGCTTCCGATGATGTGTCAAGCCCCAACGCGTGGACGATCGCCAGCGCGGCGGCGGCGTTCGCATAGTTGAAATCACCGTCAATCGCGAGCGAGAACAAGCCGAAATCGACACCGT
>NZ_JBJEIH010000051.1:0-1963 GCF_051876855.1 Bifidobacterium sp. | reverse complement strand
CATAGCGACGCCCGACTCCTTGTTCTTGTAGCGCGCACGCAGCCGCGTACCCACCACACGATCAAGACGACGCCACATCACTGACTCTTTCATGACAACCTCTTCGCTGTTTCTGTTCCGTGTTCCTGTACTTTGGATTGGTTCCTATTCCTGGATTCCTACCTGAGAAGCGCTTTCGCGACCGTGATCACATGTTGTCGATCGCGTTGAACATGTCGAACATTGGCATGTACAGTGCGATGACCATAAAACCTACGATGACGCCGAGGATAAGGATCATGATCGGCTCGAGCAGCGAAGTCAGCTGCTTGGCGATCGACTGCGCCTCCTCGTAGTACGCGCGACCGGCATTGTCAAGCATCTGGTCCACTGCACCAGAATCCTCACCGATGGCGACCATCTGCACCAGCATGTTCGGGAACACCGGTTCCATCGCCATCGAATCCGCCAGACGGCGGCCCTTCTGGATCTCAGTGCTCACCGTACGCGTCGCGTTCTCAATCGTGTAATTGCCCGACGTCGAACCCACGATATCCAACGCGTCAGTAATCGGCACACCGGCGTGCAGCATCGACGAGAAATTCCGGCAGAACCGCGCCAACGCCACATTCGTGTTCAACTTGCCGAACACCGGGGCCTTCAACTTGAACGGCTCCCACCACCGGCGGATAAACACTTCCTTACGGTTACGGCGCCACCACACCGCGAACACGAAAATCGCAATCACCAGAATCGGAATGGCGATAGGCGCGGCCTGACCCATGACCACCAGTACCTTGGTGATGGCAGGGAGTTCCGCACCCATGGAATCGTACATGTTCTTGAAGGTCGGCACGATGGTCAACAGCATGACGCCGACCAACAGCAAGGCGATGCACAACACGACAATCGGGTAGGCCATCGCGGACTTGATCTGCTGCTGCAACCGCACATCCGCCTCAAAACTCGAGGCGATGGTGTTCAACGCGCCATCCAGGAAGCCGCCTGTCTCGCCCGCGCGCACCATGTAAATCATAATCGCCGGGAAGATGTCACTCTGCTCCTGCATGGCGTCGGAGAAGGACTTGCCACCTTCGATATCCGTCAGGCACTGACGGAGCGCATCACGCAGCTTCTGGTTCGGCGTCTGGTCCACCACGATGTTCAGTGCGCGCGTCAGCGAGACGCCTGCGGTCACCATGGTCGCCAGCTGGCGGGACATGAC
Organism: Bifidobacterium sp.; assembly: GCF_051876855.1. Classification (GTDB taxonomy): domain Bacteria; phylum Actinomycetota; class Actinomycetes; order Actinomycetales; family Bifidobacteriaceae; genus Bifidobacterium. The sequence goes on along the minus strand of NZ_JBJEIH010000051.1, from coordinate 759 downwards.
CGCGAAGTCTTTCTTGGACGGGTATTTTGCGAAACCGAGGTTGAGCTCCTTGTTCAACCCGCCCGCCTCAGAGGTGTTCACCACTTCGGTGGGGATGATGCCGAGCTTTGCGATGCGGGCAATCGCCTGGTCTTGCGTTGCCGCCTCGACCGTGCCCTGCTGCCTGCGCGTGCCATCCGTCGTTACGCCCTTGTACCGCCAGACCGCGGCCTTATTTGCTTGACCCTGTGGCATGTTCACCCCGTTAGTTGTGATTCTCCGTATTCGCGCCCTTTCGAGCGCCTCCCCTGTGTTCTCTCTTCTCTACCCACCGGATGATCCCGGTACGTGCATGAATCGCATCACAAGCACCACAAAGGAGCAAAGTGCTGCAATGCGTTTACCTGCGGCTTCTTACGAGGCCGCAGGCCGGCAATTCACCCTCTCATGCAAAGGATGTATCACCGGAAAAGTCACGGCGCCGACATATCAGATCACCCTGAACACTCTTCATGATGTTCTCCTTCTTTCGAAGTTCCGGATATGCCGGATTTTCCAAGCGCCTCCGTGGTGCCAGGATGTGGCGGTTGTGTGCAACCGCGCACAGTCAGCAGTGAAGAATCTGCCGGCTTCACCGCAAGTTTACCATATATTGCATGCGTTTGCATCTAAGGCGATGTCATACTCCGGTATATTGAACGTCGCCAGCTTCTTGGCTATTTTCGCCATTATGGGACGTCAAACGATTGACGTCGTAAATAAATCACGCAACGCACAAGT
>NZ_JBJEIH010000050.1:0-10822 GCF_051876855.1 Bifidobacterium sp. | reverse complement strand
ATCCATCTCCATGCTGGGCTTTCTGATTCCTTTTTCCGGAATTGGCAATGCCACGGCGGTCATCGCGCTCACGATTTATGCGCTGCTGCCGATGGTGCGGAACACCTACACGGGTATGACCAATGTGGATCCTGCGATTCTGGAGGCGGCGAAAGGAATGGGCAGCACAAAGAGGCAGATCCTGTTCCGCGTGCAGATGCCTCTTGCGATGCCGGTGATTCTCTCCGGCATCCGGAATATGGTCACAATGACAATTGCCCTTGCCGGTATCGCTTCTTTTATCGGCGCAGGAGGACTGGGTGTCGCCATCTACCGCGGTATCACGACCAACAATGCGACGATGACGATAACGGGCAGCCTTCTGATCGCGGTTCTGGCCCTTGTTGTGGATTTTCTTCTTGGCTTTGTGGAAAAGAGAATGAATCAGCATGGAAAGAAGGCAAAAAAACAGAATCGGATAATGGCGGTGACCGCAGTTGCTTTGATTGTCTGCTTGATTGCCGTCATTGCGATTCCCCACCAAAGTAAAAGGGTGATTCATCTGGCTACGAAGCCGATGACCGAGCAGTATATTCTCGGAGAAATGCTGAAAACCATGATCGAACAGGATACGCATCTGACCGTAGATCTGACGCAGGGTGTCGGCGGTGGCACATCCAACATTGAACCGGCTATGGAGAGCGGAGGATTTGATCTCTACCCGGAGTACACCGGAACCGGCTGGAACATGGTATTGAAACGCGACAGCCTGTACTCGGAGGACCAGTTTGAAGAACTACAGAAAGAGTATCAGAACAAGCTGGGGCTTACCTGGGATGTGATGCTGGGCTTTAATGACACCTACGGCATTGCAGTCCGGAAGGAGATTGCAGACAAGTACGGACTTAAGACATATTCCGACCTGCGGAAAGTCAACGGAAAGCTGGTCTTCGGCGCGGAATACGACTTCTTTGAGCGGCAGGACGGTTATGACAAGCTCTGCAGTACCTACGGCCTTACCTTCAAGTCAACCAGTGACATGGACATGGGCCTCAAGTATCAGGCGATAAACAGCGGAAAGATCGATATCATGCCGGTCAATACGACGGACGGACAGCTTTCCCAGGCGGACGTCACAGTGCTTGAGGATGACAAACATATGTATCCATCCTATCAGTGCGGTATTGTCGTTCGTCAAGATGTACTCGACAAGTATCCGGAGCTTGGCGCAGCGCTTCAGAAATTTGACAAAATTCTGACGGAAGCCGATATGCAGGAAATGAATTATGAAGTGGAGACGGAAAAGAAGGAGCCTGCGGACGTGGCAGAGGCATTCCTGACGGAGAAAGGGCTGGTGAAATAAGAGATGAATACAGCGATTGAATTCCGGCATATCCGGAAATCGTACGGGGATACGGTCATTATCCCGGATTTAAATCTGCAAATCGAAAAAGGCGAATTTGTCACCATCATCGGTTCCTCCGGATGCGGAAAGACGACGGCTCTAAAAATGATCAACGGCCTTATTCAGCCGACGAGTGGAGACATTCTGATCGATGGAGAAAATATCCGGAATAAGGATATGATTGCTCTCCGCCGCGGGATCGGATACGCAATTCAGGGCAGTGTGCTTTTCCCGAATATGACCGTGGAGCAGAATATTTCCTATGTTCCGAGCCTGCTGAATAAAAAGGACAAGAAGAAAACAGCGAAGGCGGTTGACAAATGGATGCAGATCATCGGGCTGGATCCGTCCATGAAGGAACGCTATCCTTCGGAGCTCTCCGGCGGTCAGCAGCAGAGAGTCGGTATTGCAAGAGCACTTGCGGCTTCTCCGGATATTCTGCTGATGGATGAACCATTTGGCGCAGTGGATGCCATCACAAGAGGGCAGCTCCAGAATGAGTTGAAAGGGATTCATAGGAAGACCGGCATCACGATTCTCTTTGTCACACACGATATCAGGGAGGCGCTGAAGCTAGGTACGAAGGTACTGGTGATGGATCACGGAGAAATTCAGCAGTACGGGACGCCGAAGGAACTGCTTCAGAATCCGGCGACCGACTTTGTGAAGAAGCTCGTGAAGAAGCAGCGCAGGATGTGCTTCCTGCCAGAGGGAAAGCTGAAGGACTGCGAATATAGCGGTGCGTCATGTGGTGCAATCGCGGACTAAAGCATATGAAACCGTGAATACGGTAAGAGGCTGGTTCTACGATCCATTCAGCGTATTTTTCAATGTATTGAAGACAGCGACCGCGATATCGATCGGAACAATCAATTTCCCTCTGATGCGGATGCACAGATATGAAACATCGGACGGCAGAGCAGAAAAGGCCAGGAGTTCTATGCGGGGAATTTCTTCGACATCCCCGATCCGGCGCATGTACGTGAGGAACATGTGCCATCGGGACATCTGCTCTGAAAACTGGCGGATATCAAATCAGCGACCAGTGTGATGGATGCGGAAAATGCCTTTCAGTGTGCCCGCAGGACTGCATTGATTTGTCACTGAGATCGGCTGTGATTGATCACAATCGGTGCCTGCATTGTGGAAACTGTGTGACAATCTGTCCCACAGGGGCGGTCATGAAGGTGACAACTTAATCAGAGAGAATGAAAAATCATGCAGATTTCAACTAAATTTACGCTAGCAATCCACATTCTGGCTGCGGTTGAATATTTTGGCAAAACAGAGAAAGTGACCAGTGATTTCCTCGCCTCAAGCATTGGAAGCAACCCGGTGATCATTCGGAACCTGATGTCTGATCTCAGGAATGCCGGTCTGATTGAGATCAAGAGGGGGCCGGGCGGTATCGCGATTACAAGACCGCTGAATCAGATCACGTTTTATGATGTGTATGAGGCTGTGGAAAAGAACAAGGAAGATCTCTTCCGCTTCCATGATAATACGAATCCTTTGTGCCCGGTCGGCAGGAATATCCACGCCGCGCTGTATGACAAATTGCAGGATGTGCAGAAAGAATTTGAGAAGAGCCTCCAAAAGCGAAAGCTCAGTGATGTGATCTCTGATCTCTACAGAGAAATCAAGAATGCTGGATGAGTATGGTCAGTAGGACATTATGAATGTGGATAGGGAATTATGAGTGAGTACATTTTGAGTACACTTTGAGTGCGATATGAATTGATGTGATCCAAATGAGTGATAAAGCCAAGAAAAAGTAACACAGCTGATACACAAATTACGCGGATTTCTTTATGGAGACTCGAACTGGAGTGACGCCGGGGTTGCGTTGCGCTCGGTACAGCGTATCGCCGGAATCCCCGGGATTCTGCGGGAAAAGCCGCGAATCTCAGATGATTTCAGATAATCCCAGTACACTCCAGTAACTGGAAAGAGGCTCGGAAGCCGCTATTGCAACGGTTTCCGAGCCCCTTGCTTTCTCTTGCCGTATCTACGGGGTCTCGCGGCGGGTCTCGCGTGCAGATTGTGGTTCATTGATCAGTTTGATATCGTCACATGCCCTTTCGACGCGCGCTTTTCGTCACACGTCTTTTCGTCACACACCCTTGATGTAGCGGGCCTAGGATGAAGGCAACATTCGGATTTTGGCGGGGCGTTCGTCTGACGAGCAGGATACGCAGGACTTGAGACGGGAGGAACGGTATGAGAGGGCAGATTCCGCGCGGGGTATCGCAACGGCATGGAGATCAGCGCACAGATCGGCACACGGACCGGCATGTAGGGGAGAGCAATGCCGCCACACCCACAGCGAATATCACACCGACGATGACTATCGGATGCACAGAGACTATGGCGAATACAGTGCACGCGGAGAACCACAGTTCCGCCATCGACCCGACCATCTGGCGTGTCGTCGGCACGCCGCTGGTTGCCGCCACCCGCCCAGGTCCGCTGTCCGGCATGGGCGTCGCTGTGAAAGACCTGTATGCGGTCGCCGGGCAACGTGTTGGGGCTGGGAATCCCGCATATCTGGCCGATGCGTCGGTTCAGGAGCATTCTGCCCCGGCCGTCCAGCGCCTGCTTGATTCCGGCGCGGATGTAATCGGCATCGCGCGCACGGACGAATTCGCGTACTCGCTCGCCGGCGTAAACGCGCACTATGGCACGCCGCCGAATCCAAGGGCTCCCGGGCGTGTGCCCGGCGGATCGTCGTCGGGGCCCGCGAGCGCTGTCGCCGCAGGGCAGGCGGCCATCGGCTTGGGTACCGATACCGCCGGTTCGATCCGCATTCCGTCCGCGTATCAAGGATTGTGGGGATTGCGCACAACGCACGGTCGAATCAGCCGCGAAGGCATCCACCCGCTGTCCGGCTCGTTCGACACGGTCGGCTGGATGACCCGTGACGTGCAGACCATGGATGCCGTGACGCAAGTGATGCTGCCTGACCGGGATTCGGCGGCATTGTCCGGCGAGGTGGCGGTGTGCGTGTTGCCCAGGCAGATGGTTGACGCGGATGTCGCCGAAGCGTTCGCGCGTTCCTGCGAACGTATGCGCAGCACGACGGCTGACGCGCATCATCGCACCAAGGCCGCCGCGAATATCGCAGACGATGCGGCAACCAGCGCCGGCACGGATTCTGCCGTCACCACGGACACTGCCGGCACCGCCGCAATAAAAGCTTCCGCCAGAGCCGCCGCCCGGAACGGCACGTGGGATGAGCTCTCGCTCGACGCCGACATGTTCGACGGGTTCCTTGACATTTTCTCCGTAGTGCGTGGCTACGAGGCGTGGCAGGCCAACGGGGACTGGGTCAGCGGGCATATGGACGCAATTGCCCCGGATATCGCGGGACGGTTCCGCAATGACGCGCTGATTGATGAGACCGCATACCGCCGGGGATTGGAACGGCTTGAACAGTCGCGCGCGATGGTCAGGTCGCTGATCGGCAACAGGGTGCTGCTCATGCCGACAGCTGCCACTGTTGCCCCGACCCTTGCGCAGCAGGATGACACCGAAACCGCGGCACGCACCCGTCAACAGACGATGCGACTGACCTCCTTGGCCGGCATCGGCGGGCTTCCCGCCTTAAACATGCCTATCGCAACCGCACAGGGATTGCCGTGCGGCGTGTGCCTGATCGGTCCGGCGGGGAGCGATAAAGCGTTGGTGGCGTTCGGCAAGGAGCTGCGTCGTCGGCTATCGGCGTGAGGTTAAGCGGCGACGGATACGAGTCTGTGGCGGAAATCGCAACTTTCCGCAGGCAGCATGGCACCACGGTATCACGGCACCATGGGCAGCTTGAGACCGCAGCCGCAAGTCGCTTTGTTCAGGCCTACAGCCGCACAATCATGCGGAAGTTGGAATCAACCCTGCTATCGCGTAGAGTAGAAAGATATCGGAAGCCGCAACAGGCGCGGCGCCCGGTCGGCGAAGGGCCGCAAGTTCTGCAACATGAGGCAACGCAACGCGTCATGATGCAGCCGCAAGCAAGGGAACTGGCAAGGGAACCAACGAGGGAAAGGGAAGACCATGGACGATTTCGACGATGATGAGAACATGTCCTTCGAGGAGTCGCTGAACCATGACGAGATGGGGCCGGTGACCGTTGAAACGCTGCAGAACATCGAACGGCAGATCAACGAGCAGGGTGGGGTGCCTGTGTGGGCGGTTGTGCAGAATCTGTTCGTGCCCACTGCGCATCGGATCATGCAAGATGCCGGAAGCGTAGTCGGCGGGCGGGCGGCGAGTTTCGTGCGTTCCACTTTGGAAGAGGTGATTCGTACCACACCGGATTCCGGTGACGACTTGCCTGATTTGGCGCTGAGCGTCACCGGAGCCATGACCCTGCTCGGCTCGTACTATTACGATGGCGTGCTCGGCGAGCAGGATTACACCAAGGCTTTCGAATACTATCAGGCTGCGGCGGAACGTGGTGGTATTAGGGCGACACTGAACTTGGGCTACTGCTACCAGTACGCCCACGGGACCGAGCGTGATGACGTCAAAGCCTGCAACTGCTACAACGTGGCGTATCTTGCCGATCCGACGAATCCTGAGGCGCGCTATAAGATGGCCGACATGTTCTTCAACGGCTACGGCGTGCCGCGCAACGAGAAAGTAGCCGTGCAGGCGTATCTCGACATCCTCGACGAGGTCACCGACGACGACATGCAGGATTGGTTCGCCGAGAACGAAGAATCCCTGTACCGCAGGTTGGCGCTCGCATATCGCGATGGCAGGGGAGTCAAGCGCAGTCCGCTCAAGGCGCTTGAATATTACGAGAAGCTGGAGATTATCCACTACCGTGATTTGGCGCACGGGCGGCGGGACACACCGTTTTACAGTACTGCACAACACCTGGACGGTGTGCAGCGGGAGATTGCCGCGCTGCGGGCGGAGTTGGATTCTGATCCTACGGCGGCTTCGATGTAGGCTCGGGGTGGGGTTGGCGGGCGCTGGCGGTAGGTGCTGGTGCTTGCTAGCGTGCGTGGGCTGGTGCGCGGTATCGTGCCGATTGGCGCGCGTCGGTTGGGCTGACGCCTACTGGCACTTGCTAGTACGAGTGCTGGTGTGCGGGACTTTATCCGTTGACGGGTCTGTTTGGGATGATTTCCCATGCGGGCGTTGGGGCTCGCCGGGAATCTTGGGAGATTTTGGGAGATTACAGCAAACTGGTCGTTTGACGGGTAAAGTCCCGCGCTGTTGTGGGAGATGAGTGCGATTCGGTCACTTTGCGGGCCAAGTCCCGTGTTTTCCCGGGAGTTTACCGCGGATGGGCCATTCGACGCATAATCTCCCAACCACGGATTCCTGCCGTTGTGTAAAAACCGCGGAATTCCAACATTCTCATTAGGCAGATAATCACCAAATCCCAAAATCCGCGAGTTCTCCCGGGAACATATCGGCTGATTGACAGAATCGGGCTAAACTCCCGCCGCGCGAATGCGTCCGGGCAGTCTGCGGGTGGCACCCAGCAATGCTGCCGGGCGAGTTGTGACGGGTCTCAGTCAGGAACCGACGTCAGACTCATCAGATCAGTCCTCTAGCGCATGCTTGAGAATCAATGTCCGTGCTTCCTGACGCAGTTGGGCAAAAGAGATACGCTCATGCACACGATTTAAAATCCGCTAACCTCATCCATAAAATCGAAAAGTGAGATGCAACGGACGCCGTATACTGCCGCAATGTCCGGTATCTTTACCTTTGCTGCTGGCTGTCCCTTGACTCTTCCGACCGATTTTTCAAAGGTGATGATTGTTGCGTTGAAACACTTTGCGGACCCTATCAACCATGGGTCGGCGATTTTTAATGACATCCAAGATCGCTGTGCTTTCAGCGAGAATTCATTCTTTCCATCAGCGAGATATCGCATTATGCTTTGATACTCTGCACGTATCGACAAGTCGAGCAGCGGATTGATGATGGTTTGTTTGACTGATTGCATCCAGTCGTTCAAAGCGTCGTTGTCCTTACTGCCAGCGAGGATCTCCTTTTCGACCTGCATAAGAATTCCGACTTCTTTCTGGTCAACGAGTTCTTTCAGTCGTTTCCAGAAAGGAGCCGACATGGCATAGCGCGGCCGATAATAATCGTTGTAAGGCGTGACCAGACAGTTTGTGTCGATGAGGTAGCGCGGATTGTTCTCGGAGGTCGTGCCCATGGTTGTCATCGTCATGCCCCTACAGTCTCAAGCAGCTTGGGATAGGTTTTCCGATTAGTGCCAGTCAACCGATATGCATCCGTATAGGAGGTCTGTCCTTCGCAGACACTGGCGGCGAGATGTTCAACGAAGCGATGATCCAACCTGGATTGTTTCGTGCGGAAATAGTTGCCGCCGGAAGCATCGGAAGAGAACTTTCGATGCTTCTCCCACTGTTCAGCGGATTCCTTGGCAACACGGTCGTAGACATCCTGGAGAATCAAACGATTGTCCAGTGCACGCCTTGCGATGACGACATGGGAAACTGGGAATACTTGCGCGAGTTTGTCTATCGCGGTGTAGCCAGTGTCGCCGTCAGCTTGCGTTGCCTGCCACTGGCGGCTGAATTCCTGCTGCGGGATGAGCAGCTCCGCCGCCACCGCGTTGCAGAGTACTTCGATCGGGGAGTTGTCTGTTTGCTGATATTCGTCGTTGTAGATTTCTTCTTTGCCAAGCCAGATGTGCGCGATTTCGTGGGCAAGGGAGAAGATTCGACCATTGACACTGTCGGCACGGTTGATGAAAATCAGCGGAGCATATTCGTCGATCAGCGCGAACGCTCTGAACTCGTGCGGATCCAACGTGCGATGCGTGTTGTCTCCTACGATGCCGTTGAGCATCACAATGATTCCTGCGTCGGTGCAATGCTTGCGCAGAGTTGTGAAGGCTTTGTCCGCTTGCAGACAATGGTCGTTTTGGCAATACCAAGTAGTCATCAATCCGAGCTGTTCGCGGATTGCTGTTGCGAGTTTGGCGGCATCGGCGTGTTGGAGGTGCCAAGAGCCTACGAAGGGCATCGGCGCTTCACCGTGGTCGATGGCGTCCTGCCTCATCCAGTCTTGGATGGCTTGCATGCTGTCCAGCGTATCAAGCAGATTCCGGGAAGGACGGCTGATGGCAGAATTTCTCAAGGTTCGATGAGCGAAAATCGCGGGTGTATCATCAATGGGTTCGGCGAGGAAGAAATATCCGAATGGTACTTCCAGTTTGCTGCTCAGTTTGACGAGTTGATTGACTGTCGGCGTAGCGTTGCCGGACATCCAGCTGTCGATACGGCGATGATCCTCGGGGGAAAGCTTGCGGGAAGACCCGATGGTCGTCACCCATTTCCAGATGGAAGCGGGCACGGATACTTGCGCGGTAGTACTCATGGCGCCTCCTTGCTGGTGATTTCAATGGTGCTATTAGTTTAGGGGAGAGGGGTGACGCATCATTGCAAAATAGTAGGTTGATTACTATGCCTTCGACGACACAGCTATAATTCATCAATCTCACGTTATAGCCGGTACATCGATACATCGAACTATTTCACATGAATAGTTGAAGTCGAAATTCATACAGACGCGCATCATTGCCGCTACAATGATTCCAAAGAGTTGGCTCAGAGGGAGAGATAATGGCTGAACAGTCGGATTTGGTTGGGACTGTAGGGAATCACAACAATTCCCAAGTATCCTTGGGCGGTAGCGTCAAGGACGGTCATAGCATGAGCTCTCACAATAATCTCCCCAAAAAACTGCCGGCTATCGATGAAGCCGAGCTTGCCGGAGAACTCGAGAACCAGTTGAAGCATCTCCTCAATAGGCACGCCGGCAAACGTGATGACCAGACGCCATCGTTCATCCAAATGGATTATGACCGTTGCATGGATGTCGGAGAATACGAGCAGCCGTTAAAGGCGGAACTAGAGACGGAGTTGCTTCATTTCTTCGCCGAGGGGTACCAGCACGCTGTTCAGGAGCAGGCTGACGATGCGGGACTTCTTGACCATTCCGTTGTTGAGTCCGCTTCGCGTGCATTCGCCAATCGTGCTGTTCAACATTTGAAAGATGATACGGAAGAACATTCGTTTTCTGCAGCTTCACGGAAATACCTGAACTGCCGTCGTATTGAAACTGTCGATTATCCAGTCGTGTATATCGTCTACGGCAATGAGGAGACCGGCGCGTACGATGTCACGCTGAAATACGATACAGTCGATGGCCGGAAAATCTGGTTCAACCCTGACAGTGAAAATGCCCACGCTGTCCGACGGTATATTGCCTCATCTGATTCCGACGGCAGTGACATCGAGGATTCTCTAGAAAGCCGTGACGATTCCTCGATTACAGCGGATTCGCAAGAGAAGGATTCTCGGAGCTTACCGAAAGGTGTTGATGGTGACCGCTATAAGTGGAAGCGCGGCTATACCGTGTACGTGGGGGAGACCAATGACATCGCCCGTCGTGTCAGGGAACATCTGAACTCGGATCCTTCGGGCAGATCCGATTGGGCTGAAGTCGCGAAAAGACTCACCGAAAAACCTGGCTCCTACAAACAGGTGCTGATCTGCGACCAGTTTTTCACGAAGTCGATGACGGAAGACATCGAAGACCGTCTCATTGACTATATGGTCGGTGTCCCGGACGTCAAGAAACTGATGAATCGCCGGCGCAATCCGCAGAGCAACTACCATCAGTCCGAAATGACCACCCAGATATTCCATGACATCTGGCGCGGACTTGGCAATTTCTGGAGCGAAAAGCACCCGGATAGCCCCGAGCTGTTTCCTGATGAACAGGTCATTTTCGACTCGGCGCTGTTCAAAGCATCCCCGTTCCATAACCTCACCGATGAGCAGCGGAAGGCTGCGCGACTCATCATGGATATTGTCGAAAACAAGTTGCGCGCGTTCTCACAGGCGGAAAAATCCGGGAACACTCCCGCGCATTCGCTGATTCTGGTTGCTGGAGCGGCGGGAACCGGCAAGACCGTCCTGCTCAGTCATCTGTTCTATCGGTTGAACGAGGAACTCGGCGATATGCGGGGCGCTCGCGATAAGAGTGAAGTGGATCTCATCGTCAACCATGACCAGCAGCTCACCGTCTACCGGAATATCGCAAAGAAACTCGGGATGGATAAGGTCAATACCTCCAGTGTCACGGGCCGGAAAACCGTGGCCGAAGTGACCAAGGCAATCGGGTTCATCAACGAGAAGAGCTCGAAAGTCGAAACCGAGGAAGGCAAAAAATATCAGAGTAAGGCGAAAGTAACGCTTTATGACTACGATAAGCCGGCTGAAATTGCCGATGTGGCGCTTGTTGATGAGGCTCACCTGCTTCAGACAAGATCAAGTCAGTCATACCAAGGCGGCAACCAGCTGTACGACATCATCATGCGTTCCAAGGTCACGGTCGCTGTTTTTGACCCGAGCCAGATTATTCAGGAGCGGTGTGACTGGA
>NZ_JBJEIH010000049.1:0-10913 GCF_051876855.1 Bifidobacterium sp. | reverse complement strand
ACCTCAGCACCGTCACCACCTGACAGACCCACCCACACCAAACAGCGAAAGGCCTGAAATGATCACCCTCGGTTCTCTCGGAAATGAACAGATATTGTCTTTCCACCCTTACCATAGAATGCGGTCATCGTCTCGTTATCTTGATTCGCCAAACCTGATAATGGCAGATTGGCTTCCAACATGGCAACCCTTGCCTAACGGCGCAGGTCCTCATACAAGATGCACTCTATATGAATTCACTTGCCTTCGAGCAAGGCACTGATTTCAACTCTCCCACTCTTTGAAAACTGTTGATACACCTTGATGATGGTCTCATGCAACTTTCCCTCATGGTCGCAGAGCGAGCCGAATGGACGGACAAGTAGCCGGGATGCGCCGACAAGGCCATCTCGACACGCCGGAATAACACACACATGTTGTCATTTAACCCTTAACCCGTCATTTAACCGCTGATGGAACAGTCACGCAAGGCACATGGGTGTGAAACAGAAACAGCCCCCGGTGACCCGGGGGCTGATGGAGCTCCTGCGGCTGGGCTTGAACCAGCGACCGTCCGATTAACAGTCGGATGCTCTGCCAACTGAGCTACGCAGGAATATCTGCTTTCGCTTTGTCCGTGGGATTAACTCCCGCGCACAATTGATATATATTACACGCGGCAAGCAGATACGCAAATCAAGTGTCTTTTCGGCGTGTCGCCTGTGGTTTCAACGAAAACCGCATCCGGTGCATCGATTGCAACGATTTGACACCATGAAATAAACCCGCCTGCGGTGTGAATTCAATCGCACCGCAGGCGGGTTTTCGCTGCAAACCAACTGGACGAATCCAATGCCTGTCCTTGTTGAGGACCCACTCAGACAACAGCCCATCTGACTGCCGCAATCGCCCAATTGGCCAATCCACTCACCACCATGTGAGGATTCACTCACACAACAGCGGATAATCCGACAGGAATCAACCTCTCGCCCGGTCAATGCACATTCCATGCGGGGATTAGCTCACACAGAGCCCCGCCGCACAAGCAGAACAAGCCACACAAGCCGAACAAGCCGAACGAGTCAGTCCCCCAAGCCAATTTCTCCGGGCAAAAGCTCCCACAGTTGCGAGAGTTGCCAGAATCCACTCACACGCTGATTGTCGTCAACGGCATGGCCGAGTCGATTGGGAAATCCGGGTCGGACGGCTTGACTCCAGCCTCGACCAGATTCACACCAAGCATCGCGACCATAGCCCCGTTGTCCGTGCACAGCTTGATCTGCGGGATACGAACCTCCACCCCGCAACGCTCCCCTTCCTCAAGCAGCTTGGCTCGCAGCTGGGAGTTCGCTGAAAAACCGCCGCCGACAATCAACGTCTTCGAACCGTATTGTTCGCATCCGTGCATTGCCTTTCGAGCCAATACGCTCGCCACGGAATCCGCCAACGACGCGCACACGTCATCCACTGGGATGTCATGCCCTTCGGCCTGCTGCTCCTCAATCCACCGAGCGACAGCGGTTTTGACACCGGAGAAGCTAAAATCGTACGGATGCTCCCGCCCGGCCTTGCCTTGCGTCAACCCTTGGGGCACCCGGATAGCGTGCGGATTGCCTTGCTGCGCGTGACGGTCGATATGCGGTCCGCCTGGGTATGGGAATCCCAGCAATCGCGCGACCTTGTCGAAGCACTCCCCCGCCGCATCATCGAGCGTGGTGCCGACGACATCAATATGCCGCGCGACATCCTCGACATGCAGCAGTGACGTATGTCCGCCGGAAACGATCAGCGCGAGCGTGTCCGGCGGAAACGCGCCGAATTGCAGCTGTGTGACCGCGATATGTCCGATGACATGATTGATGCCGTAAATCGGTTTGTGCGCCGCCCACGCAAGCGCTTTGGCTCCGGAAACTCCGACGGCGAGGCAGCCCGCCAGCCCGGGGCCTGCGGATACTGCAATCGCATCGACGTCGGAAAGCTCAAGCCCGGCATCCGCGAGCGCCTGCCGGACGCATGGGACGAAGGCTTCGGCATGGGCGCGTGAGGCGATTTCGGGGATGACACCGCCGTAGCGCGCATGCTCGTTCATGGATGAGGAGACGACGTTGGATAGCAGGGTGGTACCCCGGACGATGGCCGCGGCGGTTTCGTCGCAGGTGGATTCGATGCCGAGGATGGTTGGCTGGTTCATGGTTGGTTCCTTTGGATGCTGATCATATGCGTTGCACTGCGTGCCGTTCACGCTTGTCGTTCTCATGCCGTTCGTACGTGTCTCAAGGCGTCTGTCACGGGTCATGTCGCATGCCGTCCGTCGCGTCATCACCGGGAAGTGCGAATCCGGCGATATGCGGCGCCAGATCGAGCGCCATGGTGTAAGCATCGACGTTGTCCGGCTGGTAGTAGTGTTTTCGTCTGCCGAGTGTGGTGAATCCTTGATGCCGATACAGTGCCAGCGCGGGTTCGTTGTCGACGCGCACTTCGAGCAGGATGCGACGGGCGCCCTGCATTCTGGCGCGGTCGATAAGCTCGCCCAGCAGCCGTGTGGCGATGCCCTGGCCTTGGTATGGGCGGGCGACACCGATGGTCATGATTTCAGCGTCGTCACCGTCGTACCAGTAGCCGGCGTATCCGCGGATCGGCAGGGTGCCGGTCTGTGCCGCCGTCGAAGGGTCGGCATCGGAATCAGAATCGATGTCAATCAGATACGTGCGCGCGGGTGCGTCGAGTTCTTGGCGAATCATGGTGCTTGTCCACGATCCGCGCCCGAACAGGTCGCGTTCGAGCACAGCGAGCGTGGCAATCAGCGGCTCGCGTTCGAGTGTGGTGTAGTCGACGATCATGGCTGTCGGTCCGTATGTCTGTGTCCCGGTTCAGCTGCGTGGTCAACGGCTGTCGGCCGCGGTTGCGGCGCCGTGGTTGAGCACGTGTTTGAGCGGATTTGGGATGGATACATCAGGCCGGCGCAAATACAAGGGTTCTGCGCTTGCCGGGGTCGTTCCCGCGTTGAGCTGGGTCATGGCCAGTTCAGCGAATGCCCGCAACCCAGGTTCGCCTTGTTCCGGCAGGGATGCGTCAAGGACAACGCCCGGATGTTCGAGCTGGTTCCAGGCTTGGCTGTAGCGTTGGGCGCCATGTCCGATGACATCGACGATGACGTCAATCTGCCTGCCGAGCCCGTCAGTCTCCCGCATCTGATGAACGACGGCGTTCACACGTTGCACGATATTGTCCGGATAGTCGATATCCATGCCGATCAACGTGGCGATACGGCCGCGTTCTTCCACGGGTTGCGAGGTACGCAACGCGTTGAGGTAGGCTTGCGCGTCGACGAGCTGGAAGTACAATTGGCGACGCCTGGCATCGTTGACGGCGAGGATGAGCCGATGCGGCCCGTCCGGATCGGGTTCGCTGTCTTGCGCCTGTTCGCCGGTGATGGGAGCGAGGCTGCCGTCTTCCTTGCGCAGGAGGCCGAGTAGCGCCTGCGCGTCGAGAATGTCCTGCCCGATCAGTTGGGCGCCGGTCGCGAAAGCGAGCGCTTTGGCGGTGACAATTCCCGCCCGAAGTCCGGTGAACGGTCCCGGACCGGTGCCTACGATGATGCGGCTGATGTCCTGCGGCTGGATTTTCGCCTGCTCGCAGGCGCGGCTGATATTGACTTGGAGGCGTTCGACATGGGTTCGTGAGTCGGTTTCGATGATGGGCTCGTGCCCGACGAGCCCCACCGTCGAACCATATGATGTGTCGATGACCAGCGTATGCGTCATGGTGCCTCCTGCGTGTTTGCGGATCCTCAGTTACTTTACTCTTGTCGCGCGGGTGATGCTCGGGCGTTGAAGTTTGCAGTGCCCGGGCAAAGACGTGAGCGGCGCTTACCGAAGGTCGGCTATGGCGTCAATCCGTCGCTGCCATGGTTTACCGACGGGAATGAGTTCGACGGTTCTGATGCCGTCGCTGGTCAGTTCCGGCGTGGCGCTTTCTGCTCCCCTGTCAGTGTGCGGGGCGGCTGGCAAGGGCCTGCCGATGTGGATGTCGAGCCGTTCGTCGGCGAGCGCGGCAGCCATTTGCTCGCCCCATTCCATGAGGATGACGGTGTTGTCGCTCGGGTTGTCGAGCTCTTCGTCAAGGCCAATGGATTCGAGCTCGTCAAGCAGCCGGTCCACACTATCTTGTCCCGGCGCGTACGCGTTTCCACCCAGCCGGTAGGCGTCGACATGGATGAGGGTTGCCGGCGTACCGTCGGCGAATCGGCCGTGCAGTTCGCGCGCGATGGTGAACGTGGGCGACACGACGGGTTCGTCGGCGTGCAGTCCGGCGCCGATGCCTTGGGCGAGCGTGGTTTTCCCGGCTCCCAGCGGCCCGGACAGGAGCAGGACGTCACCGCCTTGCAGCATGCTGCCGATGCGGATGCCGAGCGCGCGCATCGCGTCGGCGGTGGGAACTTCAACGCTCAGCGTCGTGCCGGTATCACTTGTGTTTGCATTGATCGTATGTGTCATGGCGTGTTCTCGATGTCTGGTTGTTCGGTGCGTCCGGCTCATGTTCAGGCCGCTGGCCTGCCTTTGCGGGCGATGAGTTGGATGGCTTGTTCGAGCGCGTATACGGGGTCGCCGCCGTTGGTTTTGCATTGTTCATCAGCCCACGCGAGCTGTTGAATGCATGCGGACAGCCCTGCGGAGGTCCATCCGGTCAGCTGGCGCATGGTGTTGCGCATGACCCACGGGTTGGTTTTCGCCTCAGCCACGGAAATGGTGCCCGCTCGCACGGCTGACGCCTTGGCGATGGTGCGCAGTTTCAGGGCGAGCGCGCCGATGAGCGCAATCGGGTCGGTGCCCTGCTGGACAGCCGATCGCATGGCGATGATGGCTTGCGTGGTGTTGCCCGCCATGGCAGTGTCGGCGACGGTGAAGCCGGTGACCTGCGGGTTGGCGGTCAGGTACTGGTTCACACGATCAAGCCCGATGGGGTCATCGTCGAAATCGAAGCACAATTGTTCGCACATGGCGGCGAGTTCGCCAGTACGCTCTCCAAGGACCGCGACAAGTTGCTGCGCGGCCGCAGGCTCAATCCGCCGGTGCCGTTGTTCGAATTGCGAGGTGACGAACTGGACTTTCGCCTTCGGGTTTTTCAGGTCGGCGGGTTTGTCGACACGCGCTCCGGCGCGAGTGAGCTCCTCGAGCAATCGTTTGCCTTTGGGCCCGCCTTCATGCTGGGCGATGACGATGCTTGCCTGCCCGGGGTCGGCGACTGCCTGCTTACAGTAGGCGACCATGCTGTCGCCAAGCTGTTCGTCGGCGTTCTGCATATTGGTGACGGTCACGATGGATACGGGCGACAGCAGCGAAGGACTGACGGCTTCGTCGAAAGCGTAACGGTCTGCCGTAGAGGCGTCAAGCTCCACGGTTTCGGCGTCGGGCCGCGCGGCTGAGGCCTGCCGGCGCAAACCGCGTACGGTTTCCTCGTTGAGGTAGGAATCCCCGCCGCAGACGATGCAAAACGGCGGGAAGGTGTGTTTCGTGGCTGCCATGGTTCCAATCTCGCTGTATCGGTGGACATCTTCGGGTGTGTGAGGTATCAGGATGCGACAAGTTATCGATTGCGCCGGTGCCATCGGTCGTCGATCATGGCGCGTGTTTCGGCAAGCCACGTCCGGATCTTTCCACATGCCCGCCATGGGCGTCCCACCGGAGTGCAACCGGCACGGCTGTTGCACGCAATTGTCGGGTGCGGCCGTTGCGCGTGTCCGGCGGTCGCAAAAGTGCGGTATGGTTCCCGCCTGGGTTGCTCCCGGCCAGTTCGCACGCGGCCATAGCGGATTGCGCGGTCACCGATGGCATTCGCCCCCGAGCGGAAGATGCCGGGCAGCAACGCGATGACGGCTTGCACGGCGAGCGCCAGCAGCGCCCCCTGGATGCCGGACGGCCATGCCAACGCCGTCCAAGCCGGGGCCGCGCACACATGGGCGGTCAACGCCATGATGGCGGTGCCGCAACTGGCCAGCCATGCGGCCGCGAACGCCACAGCCGGCACGAAAGGCGCGAGCATCAACGCGATCAGCCCGGTGACGGTGGCCCAGCTGACAAACGGCGCCACCATGAGGTTGGCGAGGACGGATAGCAGCGGAATCTGCGGTTCCATAAGGATTTGTATGGGCAAGGTGAATATCTGCGCGGACAGGGTCGTTGCGACCGCTTGACTTGCCGTGTGCGGCAATCGACGATCCAATCGCCGTTGCAACGGCGGGGTGCACAGGGTGATGCCGAGCACCGCCGCACTGGAGAGCGCATACCCGTAGCTTGCGGATTTTCCCGGAGCGAGCGCCAACACCATAATCGTGGTCCATGCGAGCGCGCTAGCGGTCTGCGGCGGACGGCCGAGCAGCATGCCGATAGCGCTGAACGTCCCCATGATTTGGGCGCGCAGCACAGAATCCGACGGGTACACAAGGATGGCGAGCCCCTGATAGGTTGCGATAACGCCGATTGCGGCAATAGGGCGCGGCAGACGGATGGCGGCGCCCAGCCATTGGGCCAGTTGGGCAACGAGGATGAAATGTCCGCCGGACACGGCCATCAGGTGCATGATGCCGCTCGTGCGGAATTCTTGTTCGACCCGTGCCGCATACGTGGTGTCCGGCTGTTCCAAGGAGCCCGGGCCGATGTAATCCTGGCCAAGCAAACCGCAGGTCAATCCCGGCACGAGAATCCGGCCCTGATCAGACAGTCTCGCGGTCACGGCGGCGAAGCTGTGGCGCATCCGATTGGCAAGAGAGCGGGCAGGTTGCGGCACGCGCGTAATCCCGGTGTGCGTGAGGTTACCCACCCACAACGGTCGGCTGCCGAATGCGGCGGGGCTCACGCTTGCCTGTGTGCGAATCTGCATGCCGTGGTCGAGGCTGGCACAGGTGTCGCCGTTGGCGAACAACCGTGCGCTCGCATGCGAGGGTGTCACACGTGCGGCTTCATGCACGCCGAGGATGGTGACATCCGCCTGACAATCGGCTCCGCGTCTCGATGATGCGGTCATCGGCGTGTCGATGCGCATTTCGAGCGTGGACAGTCGCGACGCTGACGTCTGTTGGGCGATGCGCATGGCAGGATCACGTTGTTGCGTCCGCTGGTGGGCGCTGGAGACTAGTATTCCCGCGCCGCTCGCCGTAAGGACCATGACCAGCAGCACGATGCCTGCGCCTGCGGGAACCATGCCCCGCCATGCGGCGCGGATGATGCGGGCAAGACTGCGGCGGGCATACATCATCGCCGCGAGCAATGCGAGCCCGACGGGGAAAGCTACAGGAAGAGCGGGCATCATGGACGCCGACCATGCCGGGGCGTCCGGGGAGGCACCGGAGGCGGGGTTGGCACGGTTGCAGACTGCCGAGGCGGCGAGCTCCCCTGCCCACATGGCAATGGCGACGGGCAGCAGCCTCAGATCGCGGCGGCCGTCGAGGCGGACTCCGGTTGACGTCCGGCTCATCGGACGACCGCCTGGGCTCGCAGTTTTTCGAGGGTTTTCGCCCCGATGCCGCTGACGTTGAGCAGATCGTCGACGCTGGAGAACCGGCCATGCTCATTCCTGTAGTCGATGATACGTTGCGCGGTGACCGGACCGACGCCATTCAAGGTTTGCAGCTGTGCAGCATCCGCAGTGTTGATGTCGATACGCCCGTCATCCGTTGCGGCCGGTGTCGACTCAGGCGCTTTGGACTGTTGAACGGCGCCGGATTGCCCGCTCTGCCCGTCTTCCCCTGCTTGCGGCTGCCCGCCGGCCACCGTGCCGGCATCTGGTGTCGCGTCGTTCGGGGACGCGAAAGCCGATCCCGTGGCTGGGGCAGCGGGTGCATGGCCTGCAGCATCATGCCCGTCAAGCCGTGCAAGATTGACGGATTGCCGAATAAGGAGACCCAAACTGGCGCATAACGCGCCAATGAGTATGAGCATGATGATAGCGGCCTGACCGGGGGTGCATGCCAGTCGCGGACGACGCTCCCCCGGCGTGGCTTGGCATGCCGCGGCTGCGTCAGTGCTTCTCACGCCGGCGAGCGCGGCGAGACTGGTATACCCCGTGCCGGCTGTCGGTCCGGCTGGCTCGCTGGCAGCCGCCAGACCTGTCTCAGATACGGCCACTGAGGCAGTGACCGTTTCGGTCCCGCCGGCGGACTCGGCCGCCCCTGCTCTACGAGGCGGCGGAGGCGGCGAAAGCAGACTGCCCGGGGACGCGTCATCATATTCGGAAAATACAACACCCATGTCTCCAGCATGCCGGGGACATGGGTGCTTTGCACGCCGTCAAGGCAAATGTGGTCAAAGGATGATTCCCTGCTGCGGGAACGCCTTTGACCGGCGAATCACTCCGCCGGGACGATCGACACGATCTTCGGGGCCTTGACGATCACCTTGCGCGGTTCCTTGCCACCGAGACGGTCGGCGACCGCTTCGAGCGCGCGCTTTTCGAGCTCTTCGGGCGCGATATCGGGGCTGACCTCCAGCTTGGCACGAATCTTGCCCTTGATCTGCACGACCGCGGTGACCGTATCCTGGCCGACGTAGCGTTCATCAGCCTTCGGCCACGGCTCATGGGCGAGCGACTCGGCGTGCCCCAGACGGTTCCACAGTTCCTCGCAGATATGTGGGGCGATCGGCGAGAGCATGAGAATCAGCGGCTCCACGGCGGCGCGCGGGACGGCCTTCAAACCAGTCAGATGGTTGTTGAGCACGATGAGCTTGGCAATTGCCGTGTTCGGGCGCATGTTCTCCATTTCCACGGTCACATCGGCAATCGTGTTGTTCAGGAGTTTCAGGGTCTTCTCGTCCATCGGATCGTCGGAGACCTTGACTTCGCCGGTGTTCTCGTCGACCACATTACGCCACAGGCGCTGCAGGAAACGCATGCCGCCGATCACGTTGCGCGTGTTCCACGGGCGGGACTCGTCCAGCGGGCCCATGCTCATCTCATACAGGCGGAAGGTGTCAGCACCGTAGTTCTCATACATGTAGTCCGGGGTGACGATGTTCTTCAGGCTCTTGCCCATCTTGCCGAACTCGCGGTTCGCATGCTGGCCGTGCCAAGTGAAGGTCGGCTCGCCGTCCGGGCCGGCCGGGCCTTCCTCGACCTCGTCGGCGGGCACGTACTGTCCGCGATCGTCCGTGTAGGCGTAAGCCTGAATCATGCCTTGGTTGAACAGCTTGTGGAACGGTTCCGGCGAGCTGACATATCCCAGATCGTACAGGACCTTGTGCCAGAAGCGCGAATACAGCAGGTGCAGCACCGCATGCTCCACGCCGCCGATGTACAGGTCGACACCGCCGGATTCGCCTGCGGTCTTGTTGTGGTGCGGGCCCATCCAGTAGTTGAACTCGTCGGTCTCCACCATGTGCTCGGCGTCTTTGGGGTCGATGTAGCGCATGTAGTACCAGCAGGACCCCGCCCAATTCGGCATGGTATTCGTGTCGCGATGGTACTGCTTGGGACCGTCGCCCAGGTCGAGGGTGATGTTCACCCAGTCGTCGTTGCGGCTGAGCGGCGCCTCCGGGTTGGATTCAGCGTCCTCAGGGTCGAAGGTCTTCGGGCTGTAGTCCGGCACGTCAGGCAGGTTGATCGGCAGCATGCTGTCGGGCAGCAGATGCGGCACCTCGTCCTCGTCGTAGACGATCGGGAACGGCTCGCCCCAGTAGCGCTGGCGGCTGAACAGCCAGTCGCGCAGACGGTAGCTGACCGTGCCCTTGCCGACGCCGGCGGCTTCCAGCCAACCGATGACCTTGTCGATTGCCTCGTCAACACGCAGACCGTCGAGCGACAGGCTGTCGCCCTTCGCATAAGTGGAGTCGGTCGAAGAGTTGACGACGATGCCATCATGGGAGACGAACGGGGCCTTACCCTCATAGTTGGCGAGGTCGTCGTTTGAGCCGGGCAGCGGCTTGACGGTGTAGATGACCGGCAGACCGAACTTGGCGGCGAAATCGTAATCGCGCTGGTCGCCGCCAGGCACCGCCATAATCGCGCCAGTGCCGTAATCCATGAGCACGTAGTCGGCGGTGAAGATTGGCAGCTGCTTGCCGGTGATCGGGTTGGTCGCGTACAGGCCGGTGAACAGGCCGGTCTTCTCGCCGCCCTCGTCGACACGGTCCTTGGCGGTTTTCGCCTCAGCAGCAAGCCGGTACGCGTGCACAGCCTCCTTCGGAGTCGCGTACCCGCCCTTCCATGCTTCGGGCACATCCTGCGGCCAAGCGGCGGGAACATGCTCAAGCAGTTCGTGTTCCGGGGAGACCACCGCGAAGGTGGTGCCGAACAGGGTATCGGGACGTGTCGTATAGACTTCCATATCCTGTTCGCCGTCTTCCGAGGCGACCGGGAAATGCACGGCAGCACCGTGGGATTCGCCGATCCAGTTGCGCTGCATGAGCTTGACCTTCTCAGGCCAGTCGATGGTGTCGAGATCTTGGATCAGTCGGTGGCCATACGCGGTGATGCGCATCGACCACTGGCGCAGCTCGCGCTGGAAAACCGGATAGTTGCCGCGTTCGGAGCGACCTTCCGCAGTGACTTCCTCGTTCGCCAGAACCGTGCCAAGGCCCGGGCACCAGTTGACCGGGGACTTGGAGATGTAGGCGAGACGGAAATCGTTGAGCACGTCGGCCTGCTGGCGGGCGTTGAGATCACTCCACGCCTTGTCTTCGAAGCCGGGGATTGGCTTGGCACCGGACTTGAACTTCTCGACCAGTTCGCTGATTGGGCGGGCGGAACCCTTGCCGCCGTCGCGGCGGACGAAATCAGGGTCGTACCAAGCATCGTAGATGCGGGAGAAAATCCACTGCGTCCAGCGCATGTAATCAGGGTCGATGGTCGCGAAGCTGCGGCGGTTGTCGAAGCTCAGCCCCATGCGATGCAGCTGGCGGCTCATATTCGCGATATTCTGCTCCGTGGTGACGCGCGGATGC
>NZ_JBJEIH010000048.1:0-11198 GCF_051876855.1 Bifidobacterium sp. | reverse complement strand
CGCTTCGACGGCAAGGCCTGCATGCGGGCAGCGGGGACGGCCATATGCGCCCGGCGCTTATCAACACCCCGCATTCGGCGATTGAATCACTGTGGTTCAGATATGCGCTGGATGACGTCCCCAGGGCGGTTGAAACGCGGTCCGGCGAGCGTCCTGAAGTCATGTGGATTGATATGCGCACTGACCCGTGGGATCTGGTGATTCGCTGAACCGAAGACCGGATGCCGGGTGCGGGCTGGCTGGATTTCAGACACGTCAGACGCATCAAAGCAACCGCGCTCTTGATACCTGCCGTACCTGTACGTCCGTATGTTCATAGCAGAATCCGCATCCCACCATCCGCCTCCGTTATCCGCCCATCGGCGGGCAGAAAGGAACACACTGACATGGAAAACCATTTCGCTCACGGCGAGCAGGCCGACGCCGAATCGTCGGATATCCACGACGCTCAAGATGAGACCGCAAGCCAATCGCATACGAAGCATCTGCTCGACCGCTCGTCGGACGGCGTCGATATGAACGGTTCCGTCCGCGAAGTCAGCCGCAAAACGGTGTTCGAAGGCCCGATTTTCGCCATCGACGATATCGTTCTCGATCTGCCGAAGACCGACGGCGGCACCGCGCGAATCCGCAGACAACTGATCAGACACGCCCCATGCGTGGTCATGCTGGTGCACGACGTGCCGGGCGACCGCTACCTTATCGAACGCGAATACCGAATCGGTTCCAACCGTTTCGCCTATGGCCTGCCCGCGGGTCTGATGGACGCGGGGGAGAACCCCGAGCAGGCCGCCCTGCGTGAGCTGTCCGAGGAAACCGGAACCGTGCCCGACGACCTGTCCGCCGTCCGCTTCGACCATGTCGGGGCGTTCTATTCATCCGAAGGCATGACCGATGAGCTCGCCAACATCATGGTCATCCACCTTGACCGTTGGCATACCGAAGACCGGCATTTCGACGCCGACGAGCATGTCGAATCGGCGTGGGTCTCCTTCAGGCAGCTTCTGGACACGCCCGTAACCGAATCCAACGCCATCATCGCCATCCAGCATGAGATGCTGCGACTAATGCGTCAGGGCGATACCGTCGCATAAATTGTTCGGGCGGCACCAATCGGGTGGCACCAATCAAAGGCGCGCCAACAGGAAAACACACGGCGGGCTAGCCTGCGAACAAGAAGCG
The DNA here is from genome assembly GCF_051876855.1 of Bifidobacterium sp. Taxonomy (GTDB): domain Bacteria; phylum Actinomycetota; class Actinomycetes; order Actinomycetales; family Bifidobacteriaceae; genus Bifidobacterium. The sequence continues at coordinate 10,016 of NZ_JBJEIH010000048.1, read as the reverse complement.
GCAAAACGTGAGATACTGGAATTATGCAAATCAGACCTGGTTCCATGTTTCCGCTCGGGGCAAGCTACGATGGCGCGGGCGTGAATTTCGCATTGTTCTCGCAGGTGGCAGACAAAGTCGAACTGTGCCTGTTCGATGAGAACGACCATGAGACGCGCGTCGAGATGACCGAGCAGAACTCGTATGTGTGGCACAACTACCTTCCCGGCATCCAGCCCGGGCAACGCTACGGGTATCGTGTATACGGGCCGTACGACCCCGAACAGGGGCTGCGGTGCAACCCGCACAAGTTGCTTCTGGACCCGTATGCCAAGGCGATTGAAGGCAACATCGACGGCGATGAGAGCCTGTACTCGTACTGGTTCCGCAACCCGGACGACACGCACGACATGAACACGCTCGATTCTGCAGCCCATACGATGAAAGCCGCGGTTATCAACCCGTACTTTGATTGGGGCAACGACCAGCATCCGTTCATCCCGTATCACGATTCGGTGATTTACGAGGCGCACGTGCGCGGCATGACCAACCTCAACACCATGGTGCCCCCGGATATCCGCGGCACCTACGCGGGGCTGGCGTACCCTGGCGTGATTGAATATCTCAAAAAGCTTGGCGTCACCGCCATCGAGCTCATGCCAATCCACCAGTTCGTCAACGACTCGTTCCTGCAAGAGAAAGGGCTGAGCAACTACTGGGGGTACAACACCATCGGCTTCTTCGCGCCGCAGAACTCCTACTCCAGCTCAGGCGAGCGCGGCGAGCAGGTCAACGAGTTCAAATCGATGGTCAAGGCATATCATCATGCCGGCATGGAAGTTATCCTCGACGTTGTCTACAACCATACGGCCGAAGGCAACAACTACGGGCCGACTCTGAGCTTCCGCGGCATCGACAACAAGGCGTACTACCGTCTCGTGGACAACGACCAGCGCCACTACTTCGACACCACCGGCACCGGCAACTCGCTGCTTATGCGCTCGCCGTATGCGCTGCGACTAATCACGGACAGCCTGCGCTACTGGGTTACGGAAATGCATGTCGACGGGTTCCGTTTCGATTTGGCCGCGACACTCGCACGCCAGTTCCAGGAAGTCGATAAGCTGTCGGCGTTCTTCGACATCGTCGAACAGGATCCGGTCATCTCGCGGGTCAAGCTGATCGCCGAACCGTGGGATTTGGGCTCGGGCGGCTATCAGGTCGGCGGCTTCCCATCCAGCTGGTCGGAATGGAACGGCCGATATCGCGATTGCGTCCGCGATTTCTGGCGCTCACAGCCTTCGACCTTGCCGGAATTCGCCAGCCGACTGATGGGCAGTTCGGACCTCTATGAGCAGAACGGGCGCAGGCCGGTCGCGTCGGTGAATTTCATCACCGCTCATGACGGCTTCACCATGAACGATCTGGTCAGCTACAACAACAAGCACAACGAGGCGAACGGCGAAGGCAATCGCGACGGGGAAAGCAACAACCGTTCCTGGAACTGCGGTGTCGAAGGCCCGACGAGCATCCGTGACGTCAACGAACTGCGTGAACGGCAGATGCGCAACATGTTCGCCACCCTCCTGGTCAGCCAAGGTATCCCGATGATTTGCGGCGGTGACGAGGTCGCGCGCACACAGCAGGGCAACAACAACGCATATTGCCAGGACAACGAGATTTCGTGGACAAATTGGGATCTCAACGATTCCCAGAGGGATCTGCTGCGGTTCGTCAGCAAGATGATTCATCTGCGGCTCGACCATCCGGTGCTGCACCGCCGCCGCTTCTTCACGGGGCGCACGCCGGGCGATGACGAGAATACGATACCGCAGGTCGAATGGTTCGACCATCTCGGGCGAATCATGGATATGGATGACTGGCAGAACACGCACGCCTCGTCGATGATGGTGTACCTCAACGGCAAGGATATTCCTGAGAGCGACTGGTACGGCAACCAGATGGTCGACAATAATTTCATCCTGATTTTCAACGCCCACTACGAGCCGATTATGTTCACGCTGCCTGACGAGAAATACGGACAGAAGTGGCAGCTGGTCGTCGATACCTACAATCCCAAGGGGCCGGAATTGAGTTATGAGGCCGGGTTCGACATCACCGCGCAATCGCGCAGCTTCCTGCTGCTCATGAGCGTGGATGATACCGACAAGGAGGAGCTGTTCTGAAGGAACTGCTCTGAACGCGCGGTTGTTCAGGGATATCCGATGATTGTCCGGCAATCGCAGTGATAGGCCGTGATTGACTGGGCTACACAAACTGGTCGGTACGGCCGATCGCCGATTGTCGCGCTGCTGATGCCCGATTACTGGTCGGATGCGAGCCGCGACTCCAGCGACGAATCAACCGGTTTCGTCTCGATTGTCGAGTGATGCCGGGAAGGCAGCCAGCGCAACCAATGGCGGCGACCGGATTTCGAATGATCGTCGTCGGTTGCGCCTGAACCGGCTGTCTTGGCAGCTTCCACATCGTCTTTGGATGCTCTCGTCACCGGCACGTTGACCGGAATCGGCACGGTCCGCATCGCATCGGCATCGTTCCCGCTTACTGCGACATCATACTGGGCGTGCAGAAGCTGCGCCTGGACGCGGTCAGTTTCGATCGCCGCAATTTGCCTGGTGAATACCACGAACCATCCGAGGAACAGCAGTCCGGCGAACGCCTCGACATTCGTCAGCGTATTCTCGCCTTCCAACCAGATGATGCCGGTATAAGCGCACACGACGATTGCAAGATCAGAGATCACATACACCGCTTTCGACAGCTGAGGGGCCAACCATGGCAGGGCGAGCAGCAGAATGCCCATGACGCCGGGCAGGCTGCGCGCGAACACGTTGTGCAACACCGGATGCGGGGTGTAACGGAACATTCCGATGCCGAAGAACTCGATGCCGGCGAGCGTGAGCAGAATCCCGAGAATGACGGTGCGCGGGACGAAATGGGGGATAGGGCCCGAACCCAGTTTTGTCTCGTCGCCATGCCAGCGCAGACGTTGCCGGTAATTCGCCACGAGCTCGGAGATGGCGAAGTAGCTGATGATGATGATGCAAATGCCACCGAGCATGAGTGTGGAATTGAACATGCGTGCCGCGAACGTGGTGCGGTCGCCCAGCTGGGAGAAATTGTTATTCGCCCAATACGGGTCATCACTGGTCGAGCCCGCGGTGCTGACGCCTGCGATGATGAAGAACGGCAGCAGGGACGCCAGGGTTTTCGCGTTCATGAGCTCCGCTTGAACGAAAGTCAGATAGCCGACGATTCCTGAGAATGCGGCGCAGATCGCAGGCAGGTACCCGGTCATCGTCTTGCCCATGAGCGAATTGATCATGTCGAGGAACATGAACGACGTGAGGAATATCGTCGATCCGTACACAACCGATAATGCGAGCACCTCAAACAGACGCCGGACGACGAGATACCAATGGTGTTTCTCTCGCAACGACCTGGAAAAATGCGTATACCCGATGATGAACGAAACGACGGCACATCCCGCGGCGATACCTGAGCATGCGGTGAATGTGCGCTGGGTCAGCTGCCAGATTGCGGGCGCGTAGGTGCGGAACATGGTCATCGCGAAGTACCCGATGACCGCGCAGACGACACAGGAAATCAGCCCCGACGATTCAGCCCGCTGGTTACGTCCCACGTCGTTCTCCTCTCATTGCCTTGCAGCAGCCATTGTATCGCCAGCGATAGAGGGGTGGCGTCGCTGGTTTGTGGTGCCCCGCAAACTGGTTACGCTGAGGGGCGTTAGCGCCAGTGGGTTCGTCCAAACTGGTTACGCTGGGAACGTTGTCAGCGTAGATAGTTTGTGGGTTCGCCCAAACTGGTTACGCGCGGGGTCAGGAGGAAAAAAGAAAGCCGCGGAATCGTCGGAATTCCGCGGCTTTATGGTCGGGCTGACAGGATTTGAACCTGCGACATCCTGCTCCCAAAGCAGGCGCGCTACCAAACTGCGCTACAGCCCGTTGTGTCAAACGGCACAATCACCCATTATACCTAAAGCCAAGACGAGTACGACACGACACTGTTATTCCATCGCCATTTCGTTGGAGTTCCGCCGTTTTGCATTGTCATTCCCGCCGCCTTTCCGTTCTGACCCCACTGTGCCCATTGGCTTGTCCCACAAACCCGCGGACTGTTCCCATATACTGTAATCAGGCGCTGCCAGATGCGGCATTTCGGATACTATGGTGTCCATGACCGAACACGCATATCCCGACCCTTGGCCCGCGCCGGTGGCGAGCTGCCCACTCCATGCGACCGTGACCATTCCGGGCAGCAAATCCCTGTCCAACCGTTTCCTCATCCTTGCCGCGCTCGGCACGAAGCCGGTTACATTGCGCGGATTACTGCGTTCGCGAGACACCGAACTCATGATGGACGCGCTGTGTACGCTCGGAGTGCATTGCGATATTGCGGATGATGATGAGACCACGGTGACCGTGACTCCTCCGGCCGGCGGATATTTCCACGGTTCGGACACCGTGTATTGCGGACTCGCCGGCACGGTGATGCGTTTCGTGCCCGGCCTCGTCCTGTTCGCCGATGGTCCGGTCCGCTTCGATGGGGACAAGCAAGCCTACCAGCGGCCGATGGGGCCGATTCTCGACGGGCTCGAGCAACTCGGCGCGACCATCGCCTACGAGGGGGAGGCCGGACGATTGCCGTTCACCATCACCCCGCCGCAACATACGTCAATCGAGGGGCAGCGGCGGCATGTCGCCATCGACTCGTCATCATCATCCCAGTTCATATCCGGGCTGCTGCTCATCGGTTCACGGCTCCCCAGCGGGCTTGACCTCACTCACACCGGCGAGCACCTGCCCAGTATGCCGCATATCCGCATGACCATGCATGATGTTGAGGCTGCAGGCGGGAATATCAGCATGCCCAAGCCGGGCCACTGGATTGTGGAACCCGCGTCGCTCGAACTGCCTGCGGGCGTCACCGTCGAACCCGACCTGTCCAACGCCGCTCCCTTCCTTGAGGCGGCGATGATTGCGTCCGGCAGCGTATCCATCCCGAACTGGCCGTACACCACCACCCAGCCCGGGGGACTGCTGCCCGGAATCCTGCAGCACATGGGTGCAAACGTCACGCTAGACGGCACGCCATTCGACGAAGCCCTCCGACAAGCCCAAACCGACCCGCATGCGTACACCCACCGGTCTGGAACACTGACCTTGACCGGCAACGGCACCATCCACGGACTCGGGGATTACGACATGTCCGCGGCGGGGGAGATCGCACCGAGCATTGCCGCCGCAGCAGCGCTCGCCGACACGCCGTCAGCGTTGCACGGAATCGGGCATCTGCGCGGCCATGAGACCAATCGTTTGGCAGCGTTGGTCACCGAAATCAAGCGGATTGGCGGGAAAGCCGAGGAGCTGCCTGACGGGCTTGCCATCGAACCTGTCCCGCGCGCTTCACTGCATGCTGCGGTCATGGAAAGCTATGCCGACCACCGTATGGCGACGTTCGCCGCCATGATTGGGCTCGCCGTGCCGGGCATTGAAATTCGCAACATCGCGACCACACGCAAGACGATTCCCGATTTTCCGGGCATGTGGGCAGATATGCTCAATCAGCGCTGACTCGCGTCATCGCTGTTGTGACAACTGGGATCGTGTAATCGCGCTGTATTGCTTGTGATTGCTCCCATTTCTGTTTCTGCCGACGCTGACAGCATGCTCAGCGTCGGCAGAAACAGAAAGGCCGGCGCTGGGAACCTGATGACGCGCAAGTATATACGAATGAGGGGCTGTAAGGATGTTTGTGCGCATCCTCACAGCCCCTCAGCTGTGTCAACGGTCAGTTACCGACTGTGTCATCGACCAGCCGATTAGACTGACTGGCGTATTCAGCGGGTGAACTCGTTGCCGTAGGAGTCCTTGCCCTCCGCGGCGATGGTCGCGGACTTGCGGGCGATGGCGAGCTCCTCGTTGGTCGGCACAACGGCGATGACCACGGAGCTGTCCGGCGTGGAGATGACGCGCGGCTGCTTGGAACGCGTGTTGTTCTTCTCCTCGTCGAGCTTGACGCCGAACGGGGCGAGACGATCGCACACCATCTTGCGCACGATTTCGTCGTTCTCGCCGACTCCGGCGGTGAAGGTGATCACGTCGACGCCACCCATCTGCGCGGTGAAGTCGCCCACGTACTTGATGATGCGGTGCACGTACACGTCGAGGGCGAGCTTGGCGTCCTTGTCGCCGGCTGCGACGAGCTTGTGGACCTCACGCATGTCGGCGTGGCCGCACATACCGGTCAGGCCGGAACGCTTGTTGAACAGGGTGTCCAGCTCGTCCACGCTCATGTGGGCGTTGCGGATCAGGTGGAAGACGGCAGCCGGGTCGATATCGCCGGTACGGCCGCCCATCATGAGGCCTTCGAGCGGGGTCAGGCCCATGGAGGTATCGATCGGCTTGCCGGAAATCTGGGCGGAGGCGGAAGCGCCGTTGCCGATGTGCAGAACGATCTGCTTAAGGCCTTCGGCGGGCTTGCCGATGATATCCGGGACGACGGAGCCGACATACTCGTGCGAGGTGCCGTGGGCGCCGTAGCGGCGGATGTGGTACTGCTCGGCGATGTCCTTGTTCAGCGCGTAGGTGCTGGCCTCGGCCGGCAGCTGGAAGAAGAAGGAGGAATCAAACACGAAGACCTGCGGCACGTCGGGCAGCAGCTGGCGCATGACTTCGGCGCCCTTGGCTTCCGGGCCGTTGTGCAGCGGGGCGAGCACGGCGAGATCCTTGACCTGGTTGATGGTCTTGTCGGTGACGAGCGCCGGCTTCGGGAAGATGTAGCCGCCCTGGACCACTCGGTGGCCGACAGCCACGATGCCAGCCTCGGAAAGCTTCGGGCCGTACTGCTCGAAGAAGCCGAGCACGCGCTTCAGGCCCTGCTCATGATCGTGGATGGGCTCCTCGAGCTCATGCTTCTCACCGTTGTACTCGTGCTTGTAATGGCCGTCGGTCGGCTCGCCGATCTTCTCGACGAGGCCGGAAGCGAGACCTTCACCGGTCTCGAGGTCGACCAGCTGGTACTTGATTGAGCTGGAACCCGAATTGATGACAAGGACGGTTTTCGCCATAGTGGGCATCCTCCATTGTTGTGTACGATCCGTGCGGTTCTGCACGGCTACCATAGCTGACTTTACTCGCGAGCGGCTACAAATCGGGGCGCACGCCACGGCGGATCCATGAGCGTACGCCCCTAGTCGCAGGCGTGCCCTGTAGCTCCAGCTCCGGGCACGCCCGGTCAGGTCAGTCCTCTTTCGTCTGCATCGCGGTCAATGCGATGGTGTTGATGATATCCTGGACGGTCGCGCCGCGAGACAGGTCGTTGACCGGTCGGTTGAGGCCTTGCAGCACCGGCCCGATCGCACGGGCGCCCGACGCGCGCTGGACTGCCTTGTACCCGATATTGCCGGCGCTCAGATCCGGGAAGACGAACACGTTGACATGCCCGGCGACTGCGTTGCCCGGCGCCTTGGTTGCGGCCACCTCCGGCTCCCACGCGGCATCGAACTGGATTGGCCCGACCAGGGGCAGATCCGGCTGCTGCTCACGCACCAATGCGGTGGCTTCCTCGACCAGCTCGACATCCGGTCCTTTGCCCGAGCCGAGCGTCGAATACGACAGCATGCCCACCCGCGGCTCGATGCCGAGACTCTTGGCCGTGCGCGCCGATTCGATGGCGATTTCCGCGAGTTGACGGGCATCCGGGTTCGGTGTGATCGCCACGTCCGCGAAAACGGCGACATGCGTCTTGAAGCACATGAGGAACGCGCCGGATACCAGCGAATTGCCTGGTTTGGTCTTGATGACCTGCAAGGCAGGCCGCACGGTGTTCGCCGTGGAGTTGACCGAGCCGGACACCAGCCCGTCCGCCTTGCCGAGCACGACGAGCATCGTGCCGAAATAGCTCGGATCCTTGAGCTGCTCGCGCGCCTTGTCAGGCGTCATGCCTTTCTTGGCCCGTAGCTCGCACAGCTTGTCAATCATAGGAGCGAGAACGGTTTCATCGTTCATGCTCTGGAAGTGTGCCTTGGACAGGTGTTTGAGTCCGAGTTCGTCACCATGCTTGAGGATGTCGTCGCGCTCGCCAAGAATCAGCAGATCGACGACTTCGCGTTCGAGCAGATAATCCGCGGCTTCGAGAATACGGCCTTCTTCACCTTCCGGCAGCACGATGGTCGCGCCGGACTCCTTGGCCCCATGCAGCAGCTTGTTCTGGAACGCGTACGGCGTGGTGGCAGGGGAGAAGGGGGTGTCGATTGCTGCCCTGACCTCGTCGGCGGGAGCGTTGTCGCGGAATGCTTTCAGCGCGCGCTCGGCGGCATTGTTATGCTCCGGATCGGGGAAATCGACCGCGGGAATCGTCCACACCGGAATATCAAGCCCGGACAAGGCCTGACGGGCGTCATCGGCTTTCTCAGGCGTGCACCCGGTCACGAAAACGCCGACGACGGCTGAGCCGCCGTGTTCGATCGCCTGACGGCAGGATTCGACGGTCGCGAGCACTTCCTCGCCATTGCGTCGCATAGTGCACACCGCCAGGAACACCGGGGATTTGAGGTCCGCGGCGATGTCTACGTCAAGTTCGAAGCTGTGCGGGTTGAACACGTGGGAGGCGTCCGTGCCGACAATGACCATGGCCTCGGCACCGCTGGCTTTCACGGTGTCGTAGTAGGCGGAGACGATGTCGGGCCGGACACACTGCGGGTGCTCGCGTGCATACTTGGGGCATACCCCACGCACATCCTCGAGGCTCTGGCCTGCGTTCGACGTTTCGACAAGCGCTTGCGTGATGGGGCTTTTACGGCATGCTATCGGGCGGAACACCCCGGTGCGTGCGACGGCGGTGAGGGCATCAAGCACCCCGTACGCCACGACGTTGCGGCCGTTGCCGCCTTCTGGACTGGCGATATAGATCACTCGTTCCGACATGTTGCTCCTTGGATCTTGCCTGCGCGCTTCCGTGCACGAGGCTTGGGCATCATCGTTCCGTTCTATTGTACGGTCGTTGTGTTTCGCGGGATGCCGCTGTGTCGAAAGAGGAGCTGTCGTTGTTCCTTCCTCTGCTACTGTCTCAGCGGGCTGTCGACATACGGACAGGAGTATGAGATTTCAAGGTGCGTATTCGGCAGCCGGGAGATGATGAGTTTGCCTCCTTTCACCGTGTGAGCGGCGGCGTCGCACTGGTAATATAGCGCCGAGTCGACCTCCACGCCCTTCTGCTTACCGTTCGCGTCCGTCCCTTGAACATGGTAGTAGGTGGTATGGCATCCGTATGTGCCGCAATTCGGGTCATATCCCTCTTGTCTGGACGTGCTGATGTTGGTCAGTGTGACCCGCTCCGGATTGCCGACGTAAGGGATGTCCTTGACCGCGGGGATGAAGAAGAAGTGTGTAGCGGCGATGAGCGCGGCAACAATGGCCAGGATGGCTATCACGGCTTCGAAGGGTCGCAGATTGGGCCCGGTTTCGGACTTGTGCTGGAAGCCGTCTCGCAGCAAGGCGCAGCACATCACCGCTGTTACCGTGAGTATGGGCACACACAACAGTGCGCAGATGTAATAGAAGCGGTCAAACGTCCCCCACTCGCTCATCGGGAAATCAAAGCCTCCAATGAGGATTGCCGGAACGATGGCAATGAGGGGCATGATGATACAGAGCATAAAGGCCAGCAATTTGAAGACGCGGGTGAATGTGTTACTGAAGTCGAAACTGGCATACAGAATCTTCTCCTTTGTTGTCTTACTGGTCTCCTGCACCCAGTCTTGTTTGTCCGGCGGCGTGGCGCCGACGGTGTCCGGAGCAGTAACCGGTGCCGTAGGGCTGGTCGGCGAGTATTGCTGGGGCGGAATGATATTCTCTGATGCGTCATCCATGACGGCGGGCTCTCTTCCAATGTGCTGTGCAATGTGCTGTGTATAGCAGAAGCTGCATCGTAGAAAAATAGGCCTTTCGCTGTTTGGTGTGGGTGAGTGGGTCGGGGGGTGGTGGTGCTGGTCG
>NZ_JBJEIH010000047.1:5939-11248 GCF_051876855.1 Bifidobacterium sp. | reverse complement strand
CCGACCAGCACCACCACCCCCCGACCCACTCACCCACACCAAACAGCGAAAGGCCCCTTTAATTTATTATCTTTCGACACTACAATCTTTTGGCCATTATCATGATCGTCTTTATAGATATTCAACGTACCGGGGGCTTTTTCATTGACACTGACATAGCACGCGGGAGGGCACGTAAACCCACCCTTTGGTACGACAATCTTCCCGTTGTTGTCCTCGGCGATTGTCTCCAGCACCAGCGACGCGTTCTTCACATCAGACTCGACAGAGGAACGCCACGCGGACTTACGCTGGTTCAGGTAAATGGGCACGGCCACAGCGGCCAGGATGCCGATGATGATGACCACGACGAGCAGCTCCACCAGCGTGAAGCCCTTCTCACCATTCTTACGACGATTCAGTGCATGTCGAACGCTTGTCATCATACACTCCTTCCTCGGGGTGAAAACTTGATATCTCCTTTTGACTCACTGTGAGTCGCCGAAGATACTACTATCATACACGAATCGTGTGTTTGCCGGAACTGAGGCCACTGCTGTAGACATACCGTCCCGTCACGCATTCAATGACATGCGCAGCCGACCGGAACACTCGGTGAAATGGCGGGATCCGGAATCTCCTGTCATCCGTCGACGTACGCGTACATGGCATACTCGCAAACGACAGCCCCACACCGTACGGAAAGCTGGCTACGCCCGGCTTCGAGAAGACATGAGCATCAACCCAACGCCCCGACACCCCCGACACGCATACGATTGCAACGCCTGCGAAGATTCTCAGCAATAACCTTGGCTCCCCTATGCCGCCTTACTTGGTGTGACTGCGTCTGACAAACGGATCCGGCGGCAATGCCGGTGGCTGCGTAAGACAGTTGCCTAGATACAGTTTGGCCCCACACGCCATAACACGTGTGGGGCCAAAACCGGAATAAGGGCTTGCGATAGTGCCGCCTGTAATCTACTTTGAACTCACTTGTCGCCCCAAGACATGGTGCCGTCGGTAGAGCTATACGTGCAGACGCTACCACTACCGGTCACGTTAGAGTTGTTGCCCTTGATGGTGTAGCTGTTGCCATCGGAAGCAATTGTCACCTTAATGGTATTGTCCGCAGAAACCGTGATGTCTTGATCACCGAGCTTACCCTTGCCGGTAGTGAATCCGTCCGCAGGGGGAGTAATGCCCTTGAAAGAGCCATTGTGTTGAGTGGAATAGGTTTCCAGTGCGAGCGACGCGTTCTTCACGTCAGATTCCACCGACGCGCGCCACGCGGACTTGCGCTGGTTCAGGTAAATCGGCACGGCGACAGCGGCCAGGATGCCGATGATGATCACGACGACGAGCAGCTCCACCAGTGTGAAGCCCTTCTCACCGTTTCGACGACGATCCAAAGCATGCTGAACACTCTTCACGGTTCTCTCCTGTTTCGACGGTTATTAAGACTCTCTTCTTCATCAGCCAGCAGAACGCCGGTTTCACTTTCTATGATATGGCAGCATTGCCACGCGAAAAGACGTCAAACGTTTGACGTGATGCCGTTTCTGTCATGCGCGTGTCGTGATGTTGGTGCGTGGCATACGTACGAACGGCAGCCTTGCTTGGTGACTGCATCTGACACCCGGATTCGGCGGCAATACCGGCGGTCGCACGAGACAGCCGACTAGAAACAGTTTGGCCCCGCACGCATACAACGTGCGGGGCCAAACTTCTGTAACAGAGACTACCCAACGACAGACATCAATCCCATGCGGTTTCTAAACCAGCATTATCAGAGTTAAGACCGAAAGTCCATCACGGAGTCATACTCAGTCACGTCTCACTCACCAGTGCCAGTACCTGCCTTGTCACCAGTGCCAGTACCTGCCTTGTCACCAGTGCCAGTACCTGCCGTCGCCTTTGTCCAAGTAATGGTGCCTTTGTCAGAGTTATACTCGCAGGTACCGTCCTTGGTCTTATCCAGATTGCTGTTCTCGCCTGTGATCGTATATGTGTTGTTGGCGGTATCAACAGCAATCGTAATCGTGTTGTCCTTGGTGACAGTGATTTCCTGCGAAGTGGATCCCAGGGTCCACTTGCCTTTAGCACCCGTCTTGTTTGAATCATTCGTATATGTACCGTTAACCGCAGGAATCTTACCGTTGCTCTCAGTGGTCGCGGTCTCGATTGCGAGCGACGCGTTCTTCACATCGGACTCGACGGAGGACTTCCACGCGGACTTGCGCTGGTTCAGGTAAATCGGCACAGCCACGGCGGCAAGGATGCCGATGATAATCACGACGACCAGAAGCTCCACCAGCGTGAAGCCCTTCTCGCCCTTCTTACGACGATTCAGTGCGTTCTGAACACTCTTCATAATTCTCTCCTTAGAACAAGGTTCTTCTTTCCTTGCCGGTTCACCAACGAACCAGCAAAGTGATTCCATCATACACCCTGTTGGTGCAAACGATTGCACATACAGCCAAGTCAAACGTTTGACGAATTGGAAATCTTCACAAATAGCAAAAATTCTGCCCCGCACGCAATACAGCGCACGGGGCAGAACTTCAATCTTCTTCAGCGTCAGCTAAGCGTCGTCTTTGCGGACGCCCAGCTCATGGTGCCGTCCGAGGACGTGTAGTTGCAATACTGATCGCCAGTAGTGATGTTCTCGTTGTGACCAGTGATGACATACTGATTGTTTTTAATCGTAATGTCAAGAGTGTTGCCGGTAGAAACCGTAATCTTCTGGTTATCGGTACCGATTGTGCAGCCTGTAGGGCCAGTGCACGTCTTGCCCCAAGAAGTTTCGAGCTTTCCATTATTATTCGTGGACTCCGTCTCCAGCACCAGCGACGCGTTCTTGACATCGGACTCGACGGAGGACTTCCACGCGGACTTGCGCTGGTTCAGGTAAATCGGGACAGCGACAGCGGCCAAGATGCCGATGATGATCACGACGACGAGCAGCTCCACCAGGGTGAAGCCCTTCTCGCCCTTCTTACGACGGTTCAGTGCGTTCTGAACACTCTTCATGATTCTCTCCTTACAATAAGGTTCTTCGTTCTTCACTGGCTCACCAACGAACCTGCAAAGTAACTCCATCATACACCCTTTGCATGCAAACGATTGCTTGTACCCCCGAAGTCAAACGTTTGACGAATTGAAAATCTTCACAAATAGCGGGTTCGCCGGCGTGTCTACAACAACATTCCGTTCACTGCAGCTTTACACGACAGGCCGATTCCCTGTATACAACAGTATGCATGCAAACGGTTGCAGTCACGGGGGTATGCTCGGCCATCGCGCCGCACCCGACCGGCCGCACAACCACCGCACAACCACAGACAAGGAGCAGGCATGTCTTTCGACAACGCGCACGATTATTTGACATCACACGGGTACGGCGATCGAATCATCGTGCTGGAAGCCGCCAGCGGCACCGTCGCCGAAGCGGCACAGGCGCTCGGCACGCAACCCGAACGCATCGCGAAATCCTTGTCGTTCCTGCTTGACGGCCAGCCGATCATCATCGTCACCAAAGGCACCGCGCGCGTCGACAATCGCAAGTACAAGGCCACCTTCCACAGCAAAGCAAGCATGATCCCCTTCGGCGAAGTGGACTCGTATATCGGGCACGAACCGGGCGGCGTGTGCCCCTTCGGCATCAAGGACGGCGTGCACGTCTACCTCGACCGCAGCTTGCGCGAATTCGACACCGTCTACCCCGCGGGCGGCGACGACCACAGCGCGGTGAAGCTCACGCCCGACGAACTCTACGATGTCTCCGGCGCCGACGACTGGGTCGACGTGTGCAAGGAGTAGCGCGCACGACGGTGCTACGCGACCCGCCGACACAAAACCAATCCCCAGAGAGGTGTCGGTGTCTTCGTGTGAGCCCACGCTCACACACCTAAGCCGAAGCAGACGGAATCAGCCGTCTGACCGTCCCGGAGACGTCATCGTGTGAGCATCGGCGCACACACCCACGGCCGGAACGACCGAATCCAGCCACCCGGACCGCCCGACCGGCGACAATGCGAGGATTCGCTCACACAACGCCACGCACAGCTCCCGCGCAAACCCAATCCAGCCCACAAACACCCCACCCTGTGAGCCCACGCTCACACAACGCCGCCCGCATCCGCCCAGTACCGCCCGCAGCCGCCCGCAATCTACTTGTCATCCCACTGCTACCCGCTCACGATTCTTACCCGCCATCACCTCCCCACCCGCTCACTCCCCACTCCCCCATTCCCATACCCGCGCGCGGCTTGTACGATGGTCGGCATGAGTGAATTGCAAGAGCGGATGCCACACATCACAGCATTCCCGGAAGCGCTGGGCACCGGTATCATCGTGCGGAGCGCGCGGGCGATCGGCCCCACGTTGAAGCGCGATCTGCAATCGTTCATCGATGAATACGATGCCACGCTTTCCCGGTTCCGCTCGGATTCCCTGGTCGGTCGCATGGCGGCGGCTGCCCGTGGCGGTTCCTTCGATTTCCCCGACTGGTCGTGGCCGCTGTTTGAGCTTTATGATGCGCTGGATTCCGCGAGCCGCGGGGCGATTGACCCTTGTGTGGGTGAGGATCTGATTCGGCTCGGCTACGGTGCCGACATGACCTTCACCGTCGAGCGGAACGCGCGCGAGCATACCGGCAGCATCCACGGTCGACCCACATGGCGAGGCGACGTGGAACGGCACGGCACAACGCTGTTGGCACATCGCGCGGTGCATCTTGATTTCGGGGCGTGCGGGAAAGGCTACCTTGTGGATTTGTTGGCTCGGCGATTGCGCACAATCATCAGCGCTGAATGGCTGATTGATGCCGGCGGCGACATGGCAATCAACATTCCCGATGCCGCACGACCGGTGTCGATCGGGCTGGAAGACCCGGCAGATACGGCGAACGCAATAGGCATTGCACACATGGCAAGCGGATCGTTCTGCGCGTCGGCGCCAAGTCGACGGCATTGGGGAGCCGCGCACGACGAACTGCATCACTTGTTGAACGCCATCGACGGGCAACCCGCGCATGGCGTGAGCGCAGCATGGGTGGCTGTTCCTTCGCCTGTTTCCGCGGGAAGATTGGCGGTGACACCGAGAAACGGTGATGCCGTCGAGACGACAAGAAGCATGATTGCCGTTGATTCCAGCGCCGATGATCACGATTACGCTGTCACTGCCACCACTGCCGAATCTGCTGACACCGTCACTGCCGGACCCGGCGGAATCACCGCCGCCGCCGATGCCGCCGAACCCGCCGCAACCGCCGCCACAACCGCTGGACCCGCCGCAACCGCCGCCGCACCTGCGGTATCGGGCTCGGCGCG
>NZ_JBJEIH010000047.1:0-5839 GCF_051876855.1 Bifidobacterium sp. | reverse complement strand
CCAAGCAACAGCAAAGGGGAGAGACCGGGCCCATGTCAGGATTCCCGTTCTCTCCCCTTCACACGTGTGCGCCTAACACCAGCGCAGACGGCACTCACGCACCGAGATACGCCTTGCGCACCTTCTCGTCATGGAGCAGGTCGCTGGCCTTGCCTTCCATGGTGATACGGCCGGTTTCCAGCACGTACGCGCGGTCGGCAATCGACAGAGCCATTTTCGCGTTCTGCTCGACCAGCAGCACGGTGATGCCTTCATCGTGCAGCTTTTCGATGATGCGGAAAATCTCCTTGACCAGCTTCGGCGACAGGCCCATCGACGGTTCATCCATCAGAATGGTGTTCGGCCGGCTCATCATCGCCCTGCCCATCGCGACCATCTGCTGTTCGCCGCCGGAGAGCGTGCCCGCCAGCTGGCGACGACGCTCCTTGAGCCGTGGGAAATACGTGTACACCTTGTCCAGATCCTCAGCCACATGCGAGGTGTCCTTGAGGCTGTACGCGCCCATTTCGAGGTTTTCCTGCACGCTCATGCGTGTGAACACGTGACGGCCTTCGGGCACGTGTGCCATGCCGAGGGTCACAATCCGGTTCGCCTTGGTTTTCAGCAGATCCTGGCCGTTGAACATGATGCTGCCGGATTTTGCCGGCACCAGTCCGGTGATGGTGTGCAGGGTCGTGGTCTTGCCGGCGCCGTTCGCACCGATCAGCGACACGATCTCGCCGTCATCCACATGCAGACTGATGCCCTTGACCGCGTCGATGGCACCGTAGGATACGCTCAGGTTCTTGATATCAAGCATCGTGCTCCTCCTTGCCATCAGCCGCGTTATCATCAGCCGCGTTGCCATCAACCCCGTCAGCCGCATCATCAGCCGCATCATCCTCATCCTCGTCACTGCCGAGGTAAGCGGAAATCACGCGCGGGTTGTGCGCAATCTCCTCAGGCAGGCCGGACGCAATCGTACGCCCGTAATCAAGCACCTGAATGCGCTGGCACACGTTCATCACGAGGCTCATATCATGCTCGATCAGCAGAATCGCAATGCCGAACCGGTCGCGGATCGTGTTGATGCAATCAAGCAGGTCCTCGGTCTCGGTCGGGTTCATGCCGGCAGCCGGCTCGTCAAGCAGCAGCAGCTTCATGCCGGTCGCGAGCGCACGCGCGATTTCGAGCTTGCGCTGGGCGCCGTACGGCAGGTTCGCCGCCTGCGTCTGGGCGAGGCCTTCGAGCTTGAAAATCCGCAGCAAATCAATGGCTTTCTGGTGCATCTCACGTTCCTCGCGCCAGAAACGCGGGGTGCGGAAAATCGCGCCGCCCATATGGTAGCTGAAGGATTCGTTGAACGCGACAAGCACGTTCTCCTCGACAGTCATCTGCTTGAACAGGCGGATGTTCTGGAAGGTTCGGGCGATGCCAGCACGCACGACCTGGTAGGTCTTCTTGCCGTTCATTTTCTCGCCGTCCAGCCAGAATTCGCCGTCAGTGGGCTTGTACACGCCGGTGAGCAGGTTGAACACGGTCGTCTTGCCGGCGCCGTTCGGGCCAATCAGGCCGACGAGCTCACCCTTGTTGATGGTCATGTTGAAATCGTCGACAGCGCGCAGACCGCCAAAGGTGATGCCGAGATGTTCTGCACGCAGAATCGGTTGTTCAGCCATCTCACGCCTCCTTTCCGGCAGATTGTGCGGGTTCCGCGGTTTTTGCTGCGGCCGCTGTTGCAGTCACGGCGCCAGATTCCGCGGTTTCCGCCGCAATGGCCGCCTTCGCCGCGCCGCCACGACCGTTGCGGTAGACGATGCGGTTGATGAGCTTCGGCAGCGAGAACTCCCACGAACCGAAGATGCCTTGCGGGCGGAAGATCATGAACACGACCAGCACCACCGAGTAGGCGAGCATGCGGTAATCGGAGAACGCGCGCAGCGCCTCCGGCAGAATCGTGAGCACGATGGCCGACAAAATCGAACCGGTGAGCGACCCCATGCCGCCGAACACGACCATAATCACGTAGTTCGTGGATTGCAGCCAGCCGGCGTACGACGGGGTGAGCGAACCCATGTACTGCGCGTAGATGCCGCCGGCGAGACCCGCGAAGAACGCGGAAATCGCGAACACGAGCACCTTGAGGTACGTCACGTTCAGGCCGGATGCGCTGGCCGCGATCTCGTCGTCACGAATCGCCTTGACCGCACGGCCGTAGCGGGAACGCGCGAACATGAACAGCAGCACAACGGTGATCGCGGTAATCCAGAACACCACGTACAGGTTGGCGATACGGTCGATGCCGATAAGCGCCTGACCGGCCTGTCCCTTGTCAAGGCCGACACCGCCGGCAGCAGGGATGTTCTGCAGCACGACGCGAATGATCTCGCCGAAGCCGAGGGTGATGATCGCGAGGTAATCGCCATGCAGACGCAGCGCCGGAATACCAACCAGAATGCCGAAGATGCAAGCAATCACAGCGCCCACGAAAATCGTGAGCAGGAAGCGAGCGGTCGGGTCCATCGCGATGCCCTTGGCGACAATCAGCTTGCTGAGCAGGGCCGCGGAGTAGGCGCCGATCATCTCGAAGCCGCAGCAGCCGAGTGTCAGCTGGCCAAGCACGCCGACAGTCAAGTTCAGGGACGTGGTCATGATGACCGCAATGCAGCAGGTCATCAGAATGCCCTTGATATACGTGTTCGCAGCGCCGGATTCGCATACCGCCATCAGCAGGCCGAACAGCACGGCGATACCCATAGCGCACACGATATAGGACTGTTTCATGGAAAGCGCGGATTTCTTCATCGTCACACCTTCTCCGTCTCAGGCTCGCCCATCAGGCCGGACGGGCGTACGAGCAGCACAATGATGAGGATCGCGAACACGATCGCGTCAGAGAACGCGGATGTGATCACGCCGCCGGTAATCGTGCCGATATAGGCTTTCGTCAGGCTTTCGATCAGGCCGATCGCCAGGCCGCCGACCATGGCGCCAGGAATCGAGCCGATGCCGCCGAGCACGGCCGCAACGAAGGCTTTCAGGCCGAGCATCATGCCCATAGTCGGGGACACCTGCGGGTAGGACACGCAGTACATGAGCGCGGCGATGGCGGCGAGACCCGAGCCGATGGCGAAGGTCAGCGTAATCGTGCCGTTCACGTTGATGCCCATGAGCAGGGACGCTTCCTTGTCTTCGGACACCGCGCGCATGGCCTTGCCCTGCTTCGTGCGCTTGACGTACAGCTGCATGGCGACCATCATGATGACGCCGAGCACAATGGATACGATGGTCGCGCCGTCGATCTTCAGCTGGCCGATGGTCAGGGTCGGAATGGAAACAATGGTCGGCACGGTCTTGAAATCAGCGCCGAAAATCGCCTGAGAGCCGTTTTCGAGCAGCAAGCTCATGGCGATGGCGGTAATCAGGGCGGTCATGCTGTTGCCCTTCTCTCGCACCGGCTTGTATGCCAGACGTTCGACGAGCACGCCGACCAGCGCGCAGACCAAGGTTGCGGGAATGACAGCCGTCCATGCGGGCAAGCCCATGACGGCGAGTGCTGGAATGCTGAGCATCAGCGTGTAGGCGCCGATCATGATGAAGTCGCCGTGGGCGAAGTTCAGCAGTCGGATGATGCCGTAGACCATCGTGTAGCCGAGCGCCACGAGCGCGTACACGCTGCCGATCTTCAGGCCGTTGAAAATCTGGCTGATGAACATGACGAAACCGCTCATCATTCCTCCTTTCGTGTGTGTGGATGTGGATGTGTGTGAATGTGTATTCGAATGTGTGCCAATCGCCGACTCAGTGAATCAGCGAACGCGAGCGTAAAGCTCTATGTATGTAAGCGTGGCGTCGCCTGAAAAAGGCGTCTAGTACGCGAATGGAGAGGGCCGGAATCGACCCTCTCCTTCACATGGGATTGTTGCCGTTTGCACCTTTCGAATCCCCTTGGAATCCTTGGGGTTCCGGGCGCGCACGGCGGTCAGCCTCACTTGGTGGACGGCTGGATGGTGGTGCGGTACGTCGGCTTGCCGTCCTTGAGCTCAAGGACGATCACGGACTTGTTCGGCGAACCCTTCTTGTCGAGCGTGAACTTGCCGGTCACGCCGCTGAAGGACATGCCGGAGATCGCGTTGCGCACCTGCTCGCGGGTCGCGTTCTTGCCGGCCTTCTCGTAAGCCTGCTTGAACATGTACACGGAATCGTAGGCGAGCGCGGTGAAGGTGTTCGGCTCCTGGTTGTTGTTGGCCTTCTTGTAGGACTTGATGAAGTCCTGCACCTTGCTGTTCGACGTGTCGTCAGGTGAATAGTGCGTGGTGTACAGCACCTTGTCGTACTGGGACTTGTCGCCGGTAAGCTTCAGGCCGTCGTAGCCGTCGGGGCCCATGACGTAGCCCTTGTAGCCGAGGGCGCGGGCCTGCGGGATGATGTACGGGCCAGCGACCGAATAGTAGTACGGCGCGTACAGGAACTCGGCGCCGGACGACTGGATCTTCTGCAGCTGCGAGGAATATTCGGTGTCATCGGCGCTGGAGGAGTTCTCCTCGTCGACCACGTCGAGGCCGGCCTTCTTGGCCGCGGCGGCGAAGGCCTTGCCCACGCCGGAGGAGTATGGATCGCCAGTGCCGTACAGCACGGCGACCTTCTTGACCTTCAGGGTCTCGGCGGCGAACTTGGCTGCGATCTCACCCTGGTAGGAATCCTTGAAGCAGGTGCGGAACAGGTAGCCGCCGGTGGCGATGGAATCGGAGGTTGCCGCCGGCGCGATCGCCGGGAGCTTCGACTGGTCGGCCAGAGGCGCGACCGCGGCGGTGGTCGAGGAGATCGTCGGGCCGAGCACGGCGAGGACATTGCTGTCGCCGGCGAGCTTGTTGAAGGCGTTCGACGCTTCGGTGGCGTCGCCCTTGTCATCCATGCTTTCCAGCTTGATCTTCTTGCCGTTCAGGCCGCCCTTGGCGTTGATCTCGCTGATGGCCAGCTTGAAGCCCTTGAGCTCGGCCTCGCCGTACGCTGCGGCGGTGCCGGAATTCGTGGTGATGCTGCCGAGCGTGATCGTGTTGCCGCTGGCAGCGCCGGCGGAGTTGCTGGAATCGTCCATGCTGCCGCCGGAGCAGGCCGCCATGGACATCATCATGGCCGCGGCCGCCGCGATGGCGGTCGTCTTGCCGAAGAACTTTGCGTTCATCAGGAATCTTCCTCTCTACAAAAGATTCTGGGAATAATCGTGAGAATTCGTCAGAATATCGCAAGAAATGCTGATTCTGAATGCCACAGACGCGCGCGACATGTGATCGGGTGAATCCGTCAAACGCCGTCAGGCAAAGGTTCTTCGGGCTTTTGGCCTTACTTGGATAAACCTCTCCTCAATCTATTGCTGGGTTCCCTTTATACGCGAGGATTGCGGAGATGTAAATGACATGTCCTTATATTGAACTTTTCGATAACCTCATCCTGAGACAATTTATGTCCACAATGTGGACGTCATGGGCGGGAATCGGCGGAATTGTGCGGGTTTGCGGGGTTGCTTTGAGGAGGGACTGCGGTTACGGCGTACTGTTTTTCAGGCAATCATCATGTTGCCGGCGTATTGGCGCGGGGTTACGTGCGGGTGCAGGTTACGCGGGCGTGATGTGGGGCGCGGGCGGGACGCAGGCGGGGCACGGGCGGGGCGCAGACGCAGGCAGGGCTCAAGGCGGGGTGGTGCGGGGCGAGGCGCGGGTGGGCTCTCGCGTACAACAGTATCCAGCCACTCGTGCGACTATTCAGTCGCACCGCAACCAGATACCGCAAGGAAACATCCCCGGGACTGTGTTTGTTCAATAGGAAGTGGGCCGGTTGAGCATCTGGAATTAGTCCATGT
>NZ_JBJEIH010000046.1:0-11265 GCF_051876855.1 Bifidobacterium sp. | reverse complement strand
CTCGTTGAAGAAGCGTTCCTTCTGTACGCGCGTCATGTACAGCACGTCCAAATCGCCGATCACGCCGGCGAGGTCACGCACCTCGGTGTAGGTGCAGGAGGGCGCGCGTTTGATGCGGTCGATCACGTACCGCGGCATTTTCAGTTCGTCAGGACTGATGAGCACGAAGTTCACATTGCCGAAACGGCACAGGGTCTCGACAAGCGAATGCACGGTCCGCCCGAAAGTCAGGTCGCCGCACAGGCCGATAGTCAGCCCGGTAATCCTGCCGTAGCGCGAGGTGATGGTCGCAAGGTCGGCGAGCGTCTGAGTGGGATGCATGTGGCCGCCGTCGCCCGCGTTGATCACGGGAATGCCGAAGTCCTTGGCCGCACGGGCCGCCACGAGCGCGGCGCCTTCCTTGGGGTGGCGCATCGCGATGACGTCAACGAGGTTGGACACAGTTTTGACAGTGTCGGCGATGGATTCGCCCTTGGTCACGGAGGACAATTGGGCGCCGGCGAAACCGATCACATGGCCGCCGAGCCGGAGCATCGCTGTCTCGAAGCTCAGACGCGTGCGCGTGCTGGGCTCATAAAAAAGGGTGGCCAGCACCCTGCCGTCGCAGGTATGCGCCACCTCATGACGATGCGTTTCGATGTACTGCGCTTTATGAAGCAAATCGACAATCTGGGATGTCGTCAAATCGTCAAGCGTGACCACGCTTTTGCCGACCATGGACGATTCGGCTTCTTGGGGAACGCCGGTTGCCGGCAACTGGGTGCTGTGTTCGGACAAGGCTCACCTTCCTGTTGAGAGGTGGCCACCTTATGTGACCTAGCCAACTGTAGGACGATTCAGGGACATGCCGGCGGCTTCGGCCAGCTCGCGGCGCACTCACGTTCAACACGGGCCGGCAAGGCTCACCAAAGACTCGCCGCGGGTTCGCCGGGACCGGTCGTACTGGCTCGCCGCGAGCCTGCCGGGGACTTACTGCTGTCCGTAGAACAGGCGTTCCACAACCTCACGGCATTGGCGCATCAAGGCGAGGATGTCGTTTTCGAATTGCTGCCCGCGATTGGCCCCATACCCAAGGTAAACGGCCATACCGCCGAGCGAATCGAGGTCGTCGGGCAGAATGTCCGCACGCGCGGCACGCCCGGACCACAGGTAATTGCCGTTGCGGGCCGCCGTGCAGATCCGCCATGCGCGACGCAGTGTGTCCGCGTCCTTGTGCCCGATCATGTCTTGGGTTTCGAGAGCGTCAAGCGCATTCATCGTGGACCCGGTGCGCAACTCGGGACAGGTGCCGGCATGCTCCAGTTGCAGCAGCTGCACGGTCCATTCCACGTCGGACAGTCCACCTTTGCCGAGTTTGAGATGCCGATCGCGGCGCACGCCCCTAGGCAGCCGTTCAGCTTCCATACGGGCTTTGAGCTTGCGGATTTCGCTGATCTGCTGCCCGTTGAGCGGTGCCGTCGGATAGCGCAGCGGATTGGCGATATTGTCAAGGAAATCATGGGCGAGCGTGCCGTCGCCCGCCGCATACCGCGCACGGATCAGCGCTTGACTCTCCCAGGTGCTCGCCCAGGACCCGTAGTATTCCTCACAGGAGGCGTACGAGCGGATGAGCGGGCCGTTCTTGCCTTCCGGCCGCAAGTCGAGGTCAAGGTCGATGCGCGGCTCCAACGTGGACGGGCCTTGCAGCAGGGAACGTACATCGTCGGTGACCTGTCTCGCATATGAGCCGGCGAGCGCCTCGTCCGGCGTTCCCTGTCCGGCGTTTCCCGTGCCGTTGGCCCGGTAGATGAGAATCGCGTCGGCGTCCGAGCTGAAGTTGATTTCCCTGCCGCCGTAGCGTCCCATGCCGATGACGGCGATATCCGCCGGGCAGGTCTCAAGTCCCATCATGGTACGGCGGTGTTCCAACGCCCAGCGCAAGGCCGCATCGATGATCGCGTCATACACGTCGGTCATGCCGGTCAGGGTGGTGTCCTCGTCGATGACGCCGCTCATCCAGCCCAGTCCGATGCGTTCGATTTCGTGCCGTCTCATGGCACGCAACAACGTGGCGGCGTCTTTGAGACTCGACCGGTTGCGGGCGATGATGCCGTCGCATTGCACGTCGAGGCTGGCTCGAGTGCGCGGCCTGAGTTCGTCGTCGTCGCCCAGCCAGGTGACGGATTCGACCGAACGGTTGAGCGCGTCGCCTAGGAAACGCGAGTTGGACAGGATGTGGCACAGGCGTTGCGCTGCGGATTGGGAGTCGCGCAGGAAGCCGAGATAGTCGCTGTCTTCGCCGAAATGCTCTTCTAATCGTCTCCAGTTGAGCAGGCCCATATCCGGGTTCTGTCCTTGCCCAAGCCACTGGAGGACGGCAGGCAGGAGGATGCGGTTGATGCGCGCGGCCCGAGACAGGCCGTCGGTCAACACCTTGACGTGGCGCATGGCGGCGTCGGGGTCGGCGAAACCGATGGATTCGAACCGCTCGCGGGTCGCCTGGTCGGACAGAGTGATCTGGTCGTCGTCCATGCGCGCGCTGATCGGCAGCATCGGTCGGTAGTAGATGTCCAAGTGCAGACGCCTGACTTCGCGCCGCGTCTCGTCGTAACGTTCGACAAGCTCCTCGGGGTGCAGGCCGAAGGTACGCGCGAGCCGGCGGAGTTCCTCATTGTGGCTAAGCGCATCGATGTCGACGTCCCGTTTGCGTTCAAGGCCGCCGATATTGCCAGTTCCGAGATCCGGGAACAGGTGGGTGCGTTTGAGTTCCCACATCTGCTGGCGGTGTTCGAGCACGCGTTCGAACCGGTAATCCTGCGCCAGCAGGGTCGCCTGCTTGCGCGAGACATATCCGCCGTCGGCGAGCGCCTTGAGCGCGTCCAGCGTACCGCGTTTGCGTAGCGTGGTGTCGGAGCGCCCGTGGACGAGCTGGAGCATCTGCACGGTGAACTCGACGTCCCGCAAGCCGCCTCGACCGAGTTTGATCTCACGGTCTTTGAGATTATCGGGGATGAGCCGTTCAACGCGTTGGCGCATCTGCTGGCAGTCTTGGACGAAATTGTCGCGTTTCGAAGCGGACCATACGAACGGGCGGGTCATGTCCAAGTAGGCTTGTGACAGTTCGCTGTCGCCCGCGGCCGGCCGGGCTTTGAGCAACGCCTGGAATTCCCAGTTCTGTGCCCACTGCTCATAGTAGCTGCGATGCGATTCAAGCCGGCGGACCAGCGGGCCGTCCTTGCCTTCAGGCCGAAGCCCGCCGTCAATCTGCCATAATGGAGGTTCGGTGGAACCCATGATGACGGATTGGCAGACGCGTTGCAGCATGGTGCCCATCCTGGTGCCGATGCGGGTGAGCGTGGTCGTGCCGGTGTCGGCGTCGGTGGGTTCAACCACGTAGATCAGATCGACATCGGAAACGTAGTTCAATTCCTGGGCGCCGAGTTTGCCCATGCCGATGATGCTGAACCGGCACCGCGCGCTGTCCGGTGTCTCATGCCGGGCGATGGCGAGCGCCGCTTCGAGCGCGGCATCCGCGAGATCCGACAGCGCTTTGCTGATTCGCGGCTGAATGTCACATGGATTCTCGGCGGTGACGTCAACGGCGACAATCGCGGCGAGCTGGCGGCGGTAGGCGGCACGCAGGCGGTCGGTGGCCTCCGGCAACGGCAGGGATGATTCGTAGGCCAGATGCGTCTGACCATCCTCCTGCGCGTCGGCGAGTTCCAATGTCTTGGCTTGTACTGCGTCGAGGAGCTTGGCGAACCGTTGCGGACGGTTGTAGTCGCAACTATGGCATGGGTCTAGGGCCGCGGCGCGGACCAATTCGGCTCGGGTGCGCATGAGTTTGCCCAGCTTGTCGCTCGCCCCGAGCACGGCGATGAGCCTGCGCGCGGCGGTGGCGTCTTCGAGAATGCGACGAACGCTGTCATCGTCCTGCGGCAAGCCCTCAAGTATGCCGAGGAGATTGTCGATTGCGGTGTCCGGGTCGAGGGCGCTCGCCAACGCATCGGCAATCGGGCGGATATGGTCAGCGCCGATGCCGTACTCGTTAAGTGCCGAAAAAGCCGATCGCGCCTCGTCCAACCGTTGGAATCCGATATGGATGAGATCACGGGTGCTGAAGGGAAATGCCGGTGATGAATCCATAGTTCCAATATACCGCCAGATGCCGCCGATGCTGGGCATGTGGGCCTTGATATGACAGTAACTTGATTACGGGCCGCCGTGTGACCCGCTGATTGCACCGCAGGCAGATACCAAGTGTTGCGGAATCCAATCCCCGCCTATCGCCGCCGCATGCGACCTGGCTGTTACACCACTGGCTGGTACCGTGTTGCAACATCCTCAATCCACGTCTATCTCCACACCATGTAACTGCGCAATCGCACCACGAGCCGATACCGTATCATGACAGTCTCCGCCCGCGCGATATCTCCACGCCGTGTGACTGAGCAGTCACACCACAGGCCGGTACCATGTTCGATTACTACTGCAGAGCCGGACAGCCGAATCAATCTGCCCGCTATGCAACTGCATAATCACATGGCAAGCAAATTCCCCATGCGCAAGTCCAGCAGCCGAATCAATCCAGAGCACGTGCAATCACGCAACAAACCAGTTGCACCGACCCAGCACTCGTATTCCGACCACGCCCCGATAGTTCATGTATGCGTTAATTCGCGGCTCAGGTGCGTTCGTTGCGATGTTCACCTTCCGAATCAGAATGATACGAGTATCTCGCTCTTCTGCGGTATTCGAAAGCCGGTATCTCACATATCTGTAGTACGTCCCAAAGTGTTTCTACTCTATCTGTGTTCGCAGATACCCCAGACCGCGGGTATGGTTCGCAGAATACCAACCACAATACTTCGGGTATCAGGCGCCGCCGAACACAGATAAGCGAGATACCTTCCGGGAGGTACTACAGATTGCGCAGATAGCGGCAAACTTGCGACGATATTCCTTGCACTCTTTCAACGTCGCCAGAGTGGTACTTCGCCACCCCATTGCCATGATTTCGTGCGACGTTCGCGTCAAGCGTGTCGCCCAGTTTGATGGTCCAGTCGACCGGGTTGTTCTTCAAGGCGCTGCCGGCGCTTGTCCCGTTGTCCGCCCCCGTCCAGGCGCGGACCAGCCAGCGGGTTTCGTCGCTCGTGCCGGTGACGGTCAGCTGGACGCCGGTCGTGCCCGGTACCTGTTTGGCGGTGACCATCCAGTACGCGCCGTTCTTCGGCTTGTTGAACGGCTTGCCGACCTGGGACTCCCAGATCTTGTAGTAGCGGGTCTGGCCGATGCCGATGGCCTGGGTCGGGAACACGCCCGTACCGTCGGCCTTCAACTGGATCTGGCTGGTCTGCGCGGTCGATGTGGCGGTCGCGCCGGTGGCATCGGTGGTTTCGACCATGTTGAGGATGGCGTTCGCGGCGGGGCGGCCGTCCATCCACTTGCCGTCGGCCTCGCCGACATGGCCGACCTTGAGGATGGCGGGCGTCCAGGTGGCGGTCATCTCGGTCTGTTCGGCGCCCGGCTTCCAGCCGTCGGAGACGGTCGAGTCCATGTTCTGGAAGAGGACGTCGGTCGTCTCCGTCTGGGTGATCTTCGCCGCGCCGAGACTCCAGGTCAGGGTCGCGGTCTGCCCGACGAGGTCGCTCTTGTCAAGGCGCCACACGTACGTGTAATAGCCGGTGCCCAAACGGTTCTGCGCGTTCACGTTCTTCAGCGCGTTGTCCGTCAGCGGGTCGTAGGTCAGGGTCTCCGACCCGTCGGCGAGCATGTCCGAGGTGAACGTCAGCGGGGTCAGGTCCGCGATCTTCTTGGCGTCAGACGGGACGGTCCCGCCTTCCGTGCCCTTGTCCGGGCTCCAGTACAGGCTGCCGCGAGCCTTGACGGTCACGCCGGTCACCTTGAAGTCGGTCGTGTTGACCGGCATGGTGACGGTCACCTGGTCCTTGACCGGCTTGCCGTCACGGGCGGCGCCGGTCGTGACCTTCGTGGAGACCGAAGGAAGGGCTTCACGGAGGATGGGCTTGGTGATAGTGAACTTTTCACTATTGTCCTTATATCCTTCATGCGCGTAGGAGTCCTTCGCCAGGGACGGGGCGGCCGCCACGTCCGACCGGGACACGGTCACGTCGAACCAGTACGTGCCGGGCTTCCACCCGTCCTTCAACCCCAGGTCGGCGGCGGTGAACTTGTCGGAGTCCGCCTCATGCGCCTGGCCGGTCGCCCAGCCGCCGCTTGTGCTCTCCGCCTTCGTCTTCGTGACGATTTTCTCGGGCTTATCGTCATAATTCGAGCTGTAGTTGAGGGTGACCGTGTAGGTCAGCGTCTCATTCGACCGCACCCACTGGTCCGTCGGCGTGATCGACAGATGGTCGAGCACGCTTCCCGTCCCGTTGAGCGTCGGGGACGCCGACACCCGGTTCCCGTTCGCGTCATAGTAGCGCGCCTCGGTCGCCACCGTCAGGTCGGTCGGCTTGCGGAACCACGACTCGTTTTTGTCAGTTTTACCTCGCAATGACCACGGCCCCTGGTTTTTCGCCGCCTTGGAGAAGTAGTTGTCCATCGTGATGTCCTCATCGAAGTAGAACGTCGCGTTGTTCGGCCAGTACGACTGCCCCCACAATTCCTGGGGTGTGAACTCGTCGCTGGTCACGGAGACCGTGCCGTTGTTGTCAATCTGCCCGCCGAACAGGCCGGTCTTGGTTTTCTTGACGGCGTAATGCTTGCCGTCCGCGGTATCCGCGCTCAGCCAGAAATCGACTTTGAACGTGTCTTCGGCCGGTTTGATGCCGCTGGTGATATGAATGGTGAGCTGATCGCGCACATGATTGGTGTCGTGATCAATCGCGCCGTACGTGAACTTGCCATCGGCGGTCGTGCCGCCGTTGACCCATCCGCCGGAACCGCCATCGCCGGTGGTTTGCGCCTGGGTGGAGAACGACACGTCATAATAGTGATAGACGGGGAACATCATCCACTGGTAGCCTGTTCCGTTTGAATCCAGCTGGATGATTTCCATGGATTCCAATCCATATGGGACGTTGTTCGCAACATTCCACAACGCGTCAACGGCAGCCTGTGTTGACGCGTCAAGGCCCGACGGCACCGAATGCCCCAGCATTCTGGCGATGACGTAATGTGTGGCGAGAATCGACTTGCCGACATCGTTGCCGAAGATATTGGCGGGCCCGCCGTATCCATAGAAGAACGCCGCTTTCAGTTGCGGCCAGGTCGCCGCGTTCGAGTAGGTGTATGCGGTGTAGGTTATCTTCCCGCTTGGCGGTGCGTCTCTGGTGGGGTCCTGGCAGACGACGTTGTGTCCGTTCCAGGTGAATACATGCGTGCCTTTGTCCCCGGAACCGCCGTAATGGGCGCCGACATACACGATCCCTTTCTGGGTGGAGTTGTATGTATTCCAGTTGAGTGCCGTCGGGATTGTTTTCGCCGTGGCGGCCCGGGCGATGGCGACGGCGGGGCGGAGAGCGGCATGCGTGCCGCCGGTCATGCCGCTGGGGGTTGTATCGGCGGCGGTATCCCCGGAGGTCGCCTGTCCCCCGTCGTTCTGGATGATTTTTTCGGTCAGTTCGGTCACTTTGGATAGACTGGTGCCGTCATCCGCATACCCGTTGATGTAGGCCGTGCCCGGCGCTTTGGCGAGCGTAAAGCCGAACTGATTGGACAGATACCACACGCCCTTCGAGGGAACGGTCAAACGTCCCGCTCCCGTTCGCTGGGCGGTCGGCATCTCGGCGATGCTCGACACGTCGATGAACGACGCGATGGTCGCTCGTGTTGCCGTATCCGCTTTCATAATCGAATCCGGCAATGCGGACGGGGCGGTGATACCCGCCTTCTTGTATGCCGCCTCAAGCATTTCCTTGGTGACCGGCCGGGCGGTCGTCGCCACGTTTTTCAGCGTGAACCCGTCATATGGTTTGACGGTGATGGAGTATCCACTGCTCGTCGTGCTGCTTGCCGCACCCCCGGTCGTGTCGGACGCGTTCGCGCTCACCGCGCCGAACAGCCCGCCGACCGTGAACAGCGCCACAAGCGCCGCAATCGGGCGCAGGTGCTTTTTCCACGATACTTGCATACTGGTCCTCTTTCCTCCTTGGTAACGGTTCGGAACCAAACGGTACCGACGTGCTATGCAGGCAGGAAAAGGACAACGATAGGCGCATACGACGGCGCCCCGCCGCAACCCCGCCCCGGGAAGGTGAGGAATCCGGGGGCTGGGGGTCGCGGCGGGGCGCCGCAGTATCGGGGGTTACCAGCGGTTGATGTGCTTGCCGCGCGCCTTGACGAGCACGCAGCCCGCGCCGGCGACCGCCATGACGGCCATGAGACCCAGGGTGGCCTCGGCGTTCACACCGGTCTGGGCGAGCCGCTTGCCGGCGGTGGCCGCCGTGGCGCCGGACTTCGGCGTACCGGTCGCAGCCTTGCCGGTCTGGGCGGCCGTCGAACCGTTCGTACCGGTCTGGGCGGCGTTCCGGGCGTTCTGCTCGGCCTGCTTGACAGCCTCGGCCTGCTTCAACGCCGTCTCGGCGTCGGCCACCCGCTGGTCGGCGGTCGCCTTCACACTCTTCGCCGCGTCAAGCGCCTTGTGCGCGGCGTCCGCCGTGGCCTGCGCCTCATCGAGGACGGCCTGAGCGACCTTCACCGCGTCCGTACCCAGGGCTTCCTCGCGCGCCAGCTTGAGCTTCGACTTCGCGGTCTCGACCGCCTTGTCGGCCGTGTCGGCCGCCGCCTGCGCGTCCTTGACCCGCTGCGTGGCCTCGGCCAACTTGGCCTGCGCCGTGGCAAGCGCGGCGGCCGTTCGGGTCGCCTTGTCCTGCGCCGTCTTCAACGCGGCCGACGCCTTGTCCAGGGTCGCCTTCGCGCTCTGTGCGGCCGTCTTGCGGGCGGTCGCCCCGTCCAACGCGGCCTTCGCCTCGTCGAGCGTCCGGTGGGCGGCCGCGGCCTTCGCGGTCGCATCCGCCAGGGTCTTCGCGCTCTGGTCGGCGGCCGACTTCGCGCTGTCGTAGGCGGCCTGCGCGCGGGCCAGGGAGGCCTGCGCGTCATGCATCGCCTCGACCTTGGTCTGGGCGGCGGCATTGTCCTTCACGGCCTGATCTGCGGCGTTCTGGGCGGCCGTGAGGTTCGCCTCCGCGTCCTTCAGCGTCTGCCGGGCGGTGTTTTCGGCGTTCTGGGCGGCAGCCAGCGTGGCGTCCGCCGAGTCGGCGGCCGACTTCGCGCTGTCATACCCGGACTGGGCGGACTGGGCGGCCGCCTTCGCGTCGGAAAGCGTCCGGTCGAGGCTTGTGGCCGCGGCCTGCAGGGCCGTCAGCTGCGCGGCGGTTGACGTCGCCTCCGCGTTCGCCGTGTCGAGCGTGGACTGCGCGTCCTTCGCCGCCTGTTCGGCGGCCGTGGACTTCGACGAGGCCGTGTCCAGCGCGGTCTGCGCGTTGGACAGCGCGATGTTCGCGTTCTCCAGCTTCGACTTCGCGTTCTTGATGTTGGTGATGTAGTTGTTGAGTTGAGCGCGGTACTCTTTGGTAGTGGAAAGAGGAAGCTCGTTCGAGTCACCATACATCTGGGCGAAATACTGGGCGGCGGTACTGTAGGAATTTGCCGGATTGGTGAATCCGACACCAGTGGCACCGTTCCAAGTACGGGCATTCAAATAGTGCCCATACTTGTTGTAGTCGCCCCCGGTGATATTGCCGTTCTCGTCCTTCGGAAGACTGTCAAGGTAGTTCTTCTCATCGGTCCACCACAGCTGATACGCGTCCTTGGGGGTGGACACACCGCCAACGAGATTCGCGTCATGGAAGCCAACGTGATTAAAGTCGGTCGCGGCGTAATTCGCCTGCAGCATCGCCCACGCCATCGCTTCGTCACTGACCTTCAACGGCTCCAAGCCTTCGGCCTCGCGCAAACGATTGCACTCGTCGATGAAATCGAGTGCCTTCAGCATATTGTCAAGCGAAGTGGCGTCACCGTCTGCGCCGAGATGGGTAGTATCAAGCAAATGCTCGGTCGTCTTGGTGCCATCTGCGGCAGTCTTGATGTATTCCGATACCGACGAGTCGGTAAGAATCTTATATGCGGCATTCGCATGACGGCTCTCGAAGAACCCTGCGGCGGACTGCGCCTCCTTCGTAGACAGCTTCGCATACTCATCGGCGGCCTGCTGCTGCGCGGCGGTCGCATCCTTGAGCGTCGACTCCGCCGCCGCCACATCCTTCGCGGCCTGTGCGGCGTTCGACTGCTTCTGCGTGAGATCCGCCTGCGCCGTCTCCACGGCCTTCGCGGCCTTGTCGGCCTTCGCCTGTGCGGCCGCAACGGCCGTGTCGTTCGCGGACTTGTCCGACTGCGCCTTGTCCAGCGCCTTGTCGGCCTTCGCCTTGGCTTGGGTCTTGGCCTCCAGGGTCGCCTTGGCCTTGTCGGCCGCGTTCTTCGCGCTCTTCGCGGCGGCCCGCTTGTCGGCCAAGTCCTTTTCAGCCTGGCTCTTCGCCGTCGAGGCCTGCTCGGCGGTCTGGCGGGTCGTCTCGACCGCCTTGGCGGCGTCCTTCGCGGCCTGTTCGGCCGCGGCGACCTTCGCCGGGTCGGATGCGTCGGCAGCGACCTGCTTGACCGTGTCGAGGTTCTGTTCGGCGGTCTTCAGCGTGTCCTGCGCCGTCGTGTCGGCGGTCTGCGCGTCCGTCTTCGCCTTGTCGGCCGTATCGGCCGCCTTCTGGGCCGACTGCACGTCGCCGTTGAGCTTGGTCATGTCGTCGCCGGCCGCGGCCTTGGCGGTCTGGTCGGCGTTCTGCTGCGCCTCGTCCTTGGCCTGCTGCGCCTGCTGGGCTGCGGTCTGCGCGGCCGTATCCGCCGCCTGCGCCGTCTGCTCGTCAGCCTGTGCCGAAGCCTGCTGGCCTTGCGCGGCCTTCACATCGGACTGCGCCTTGGCCTGCTGGCTCTCGGCGGCCTGCACACCCTGACCGGCGGCCTGCACACCCGGATCCGCGTTGACCTTGGACTCCACGTTCGCCTTGGCCTGTTGTGCCACGGCATCCGCCTTGTCGGCCTCGGCCTGCTTGGTCTCGACGTCCGCCTGCGCGGCCGACTGCGCGTCCTTCGCCGACTGGACGTCCGCCTGCGCGGCCTCGACCGGATCGGTCGGGGTGGCCGCGGCCTGCTGCGTAGCCTGATCCGCCGTCTGGGCCGGCATGGTCTCGTCGGCCATCGCGGCCTGCGGGGCGAGCACCGTCGCCGCGGTCAGACCAACCGCCAGCACCGGCTTCACATCAACCGGCTCCCTCG
>NZ_JBJEIH010000045.1:6994-11515 GCF_051876855.1 Bifidobacterium sp. | reverse complement strand
AAACAGGTAAGAATGGAACCTATGCAGTCGTCCAAGATGCCCATAGCGGTTGTTGTTATCGCAATCATCATCGCGGTCGTAGCGATTAGTGTCGCCGTATTCTTCCTTGTCCGCCATCTGCGCCGCCAGCATGTCGCCAAGGTACTGGAACAGCGTGAAGACGACCAGGTTCATTACGCGTTCATCATCAATCCGTCCAAACCGCAGGCCAACGAGCGGCGCCGCCAGATCAAGTCGTTCTGCGAAAGCAAAGGCATCAAACAATTCGAGTTCATTGACACGCAGCTTGACAAGGACGGCCGCGCGTGCGCACTCGAAGCGCTCGGGCACGGCGCTGACGTCGTGGTCGCAGTGGGCGGCGACGGCACGGTGCGTACGGTGGCGAGCGCGATGTCGGGCAGCGGGCATGCGATGGGCATTCTGCCGATCGGCACGGGTAATCTGTTCGCCCGGAATCTCAACATTCCGGTGGATGACTTCGAGGCGGCCCTGACCATCGCCACATCGCACGGTTCAAGGAAGGTCGACGTCGGGCGCCTGTCTCTGCTGGACGACCCGAATGAAGATCACCCGCATGCGTTCATGATCATCGGCGGGGTAGGTTTTGACGCGCAGATGATTGAGGAGACCGATCCGCAACTCAAGAAGAACATCAGCTGGCTGGCCTACTTCGTCAGCGGGGCGAAGAACCTGTTTACGCCGAAATTCAAGGCGGATGTGACCGTGACCGACGCGCACGGCAACACGCACACGGTTGACGGACTGGTATTCCGCACGTTCATGGCCGGCAATTGCGGCGAAATACCGGTGTTTTCGCTGATGCCCAGCGCGTCCTATGATGACGGGCTACTTGATTTCGAGATCATCGACACGACCGGCGGCCTGCTTGGCTGGGCGAACCTGTTCAATGACGTGGTTCATCAGACCATCACCAAGAAGCCGCAGCAAAGCCCGCTGTCCACAAATTCGACCATCGAGCAGATGCAGGGCGTCAGCGCCGAAATCAAGCTGGAAAAGGCGGCGCTTGCGGAGGTGGACGGCGATATGCTCGGTCGTACACGGCATATCCTCATCGCCGTCGATCGTCAATCGCTGACCGTGCGTGCTCCGGAAAGCGACCCAGTCAAGGCGAGCGCGGCGGTTCCGGCATCCGTAACGGCAACAGCGTCAGGAGCAGCCCCCACCCCCGCGGCAGCAACAGTATCAGCGCCAGCATCCGCGCCGGCAACATCACTGGAGTCTGAGTCGAGTTGCGCACCCAAGTCGCCGTCAGTACGCACCTGCGCACCCGAAACCGCTCCCGCGGTTGCCCCGGCAACAGCAATCTGAATCAATCGCGCTGAGCATCCGTCGGCAACGCGTCATCCTGTTCGCGTTCATCGATGTCTGATACCACGCGGGCGACGTGCAACGCCAGATAAGCGATTTCCGCGGGAGTCAGATCCGCGCCCAATCGGATTGCGACGACATCGGCGATTTTCTGCGCGCATCGCATCTGATCGGGATAGGATTGCCTGATCGCCTCAATCACCGGCTCAGGCTCGCTGTCCAATTGGCGACCTTGGTAGATGCGCACGAACAGGTAACGCAGATGCGTGATGAACCGGCCGACACTGATATTGTGCTGGCCGAGCGAAACATTATAGGTCTTCTCGATGATGACGAGCATCTGTTGGATAACGCCCGTCATGGTATAGGTATACGACAAATCCCCGTTGGAAAAGCCCGCATTGACCAGATGCAACGCGAACGCCACCGCCTCGCTGCGGGGCAGGGCATCATGCAGGTTGTCGTTGAGCGCTGAAACCAGCGCCTCCCCTTGGACATACTCCCTGGCGTACAGGGAACGGACCTCCGCGTCGAGCGGGTATTCCACGGCGGTGCCGCGCTTGGCCCGACGCAACGCGCCGACCACATGATCGGCGAGCGCCATGACGAGCGTAGGCGATTGCTCGGCTTGCTGGCCGAGCCCCACGCGCGTCATGGCGTCAGTGACTAGCCGAATCGTCTCCGGAGGGATATCCGCAAGCAATTCAGCTACATGATCAGGATCGCGGCCGTCGGAAGGAACGAATTTCCGCACGACCTTGGAGTCGTCGACCTTCTGGCCGGGCTTGGCTTTGAAACCAAGGCCCCGGCCGGTGAGGATGACCTCCTGGTCGCCGTCGCGCGCAAGCACGACATTGTTGTTGAAAACGCGGAGAATGTCCACGACGTTCCTTCCGATCAGCCCGCGATTCAGCGGGAGATCTCCAGGACGGTGTCTCCCGGCTTGACGTCGATGCCCGTCTTCGGGGTCACCCCGCCAAGCGCCGCGGTGTTCAGAACCGTCATCAGCGTGACGGTGTTGAAGCCTGCCGCCTTGACTCTATCAAAGTCCACGGTCACCAACTTGTCGCCGGCGTTGACGCGTTGGCCCTTGATGACGACCGGGGTGAAGCCCTCGCCGTTCATCTTGACCGTGTCGATGCCGACGTGCACGAGCACTTCGACCCCGTCATCGGTCTTGATGCCGAAGGCGTGGCCGGTCTCCGCGACCGTCGACAGCTCGCCGGACACCGGGGCGTACACGGTGGAGTCAGTGGGCTGGATGCCGACGCCCTCGCCGAGCGCGCGGGAGGCGAACACCGGGTCGCCCGCCTCATCCAAGGAGATGACGTGGCCGGCAACCGGGGCGACAACCGTATCAGTCGCGGTCTTGGTCGCGGTAGCGGTAGCAGTTGCAGCGGTATTGTCGCTCGCGGCGGCCGGGGCTTCGACCTCGTCCATCGACTGCTGGGCTTCCACCGCATGATCGGCGGCCTTCTGCTCCGGGGTGCGGTAGTCAAGCGTGATGATCAGGAACATGGACACGAAGAACGCCACAGCGATGGCGATCGCATAGACCCACATCTGGCTGAACACCGGGATGGTCAGCAGCGAGGTGAAGGCGAAGGCCGTGGTGGTCACGCCGTGCACAACCTGGCCGTTGGCGAGCGTGGACGGGAAGATCCAGCCGAGGATCGCGATGACAACGCCACCGATGAAGCAGCCGATGAGCATGCGCTTGTACACCAGCTTGTAGCGCAGGTGGATGCCGTACAGGCTCGGCTCGGACACGCCGCCGAGCAGGCCTGCCATGAGCGCGCCGAACGCGGTCTGACGCATGTCGACGTTCTTCTCGCGCATCGCGATGACCAGCACGCCTGCGGTCGCGCCGAAGCAGGCGAAGTTCCACACGCCCATCGGGCCCTGGATGAAGTCGTAGCCCAGCGTGTTGATGTTGACCAGCATGAGGGCGTTGAGCGGCCAGTGCAGGCCGAGAGGCACGAGGAACGGATAAAGCATAGGAATGAGGATCGCGAAGATGAACGGCGCGTTGTTGTTCAGCCATGCTAGGCCGACACCGAGGCCGTTGCCGACCCACACACCCAGCGGGCCGAGCAGGAAGGCGGTGACCGGGATCATGATGATCATGGACAGGAACGGCACGAACACCATCTGCACACTGTCGGGGATGATCCGCTCGAGGCCCTTGTAGACGAGCGCGAGCACGGCGACCATGAACAGCGGCACGAACACGGAGCCGGAGTAGTCGTTGAGCTGCAACGGCAGGCCGAACACCTTGGTGGTGCACGACTGGGTACCCAGCGTGGCGTTGGTCACGCAGTTGAGGGCGCTCTTGGCCGCGGCCAGACCGCTCTTGTCGCCGAAGATGCCCGCCCACTTGTCAGGCGCGGACAGGGCCATGAACTGCGGGGTCATGAGGGCCGCCATGATGGTGGCGCCGACCCAGCCGTCGACCTTGAGCTTCTTCGCGCCGTTGTAGGCGATCATGATCGGCAGGAAGTAGAACACGCCCTCGTATGCTGCCTTGCACAGCAGCAGGGTCGGGCTTTCCGTGTCGTTGGAGATGACATGGCAGGCGATGAGCACGTTGAGAATCGCGATGATCAGCGACGCGCCGAGCAGCACGTTGATGATCGGACGGAACGTGTCGGACAGGAACTCGAAGAAGTTGTCCACCCATGCGTGCTTGCCCTTGACCTTGGAACGTTCCTGGGCCTTGACTTCGGCGTTGGACAGCTTCTTGGAGCCGTCGTTGTTGACTTCGCCGCCGCCGATATTGGCCATTTCGGGCAACTGCATGATCTTGTCGTACATGGTGGCGACACCGCCGCCGATGACGACCTGGTAGCGGTCACCGCTCTGCGGGACGGCACCGAGCACGCCTTTCATGTGCTCGAGGCGGTTCTGGTCCACCTTGCCTGCGTCGACAAGCTCGAACCGCAGACGGGTGGCGCAATGCGTCAGGCTCTTGATGTTGCCCGGACCACCGACCGCGTCGATGATCTGCGAGGCAGTTGATTCAGCCATCGTCTTTCCTTCCTTGGACTGTTCTTCCACTTCGTATTTACAAGGCGTCAACAAAAAAGACCCGAGACTCGGCGGCAGATATGACAATGCCACCATGTCTCAGGTCTTGCGTCTTGTTTGACTTGCAACCCTGCAATTAACGAATTGCTTACACTATAGCGCCGC
>NZ_JBJEIH010000045.1:0-6894 GCF_051876855.1 Bifidobacterium sp. | reverse complement strand
GCGAAAATCAGCGATCGTTGCCATATGTCGGGACGCCTCCGAGCGAACATCCAAACGACGTGGCACAATTGAAGACATGGTAGCAAAAAATGCGGGTCTTCCCGCCACCCCAGCTGATCTGATTGATGTCGACGAGGTCATCGGCAAGTACTATGACATCGTCCCTGACGTCAACGTCCCCGAGCAGCGCGTGAGCTTCGGTACGTCCGGCCACCGCGGCTCCTCCCTGAAGACCTCGTTCAACGAGGCCCACATCGTCGCCATCTCCCAGGCCATCGCCGAGCACCGCAAGGCCGCCGGCATCACTGGCCCGCTGTACCTCGGCCGCGATACCCATGCCCTGTCTCTGCCGGCGTGGAAGACCGCCATCGAGGTGCTGGTCGCCAACGGTGTGCGCGTGCGCATCGATTCGCGCGACGATTTCACCCCGACACCGGTCGTCTCCCAGGCTATCCTGACGCACAACCGTGCCGCTGACGGCACGCAGCGCTTCTCCGGCGACGATCTCGCCGACGGCATCGTCGTCACACCGTCGCACAACCCGCCAACCGACGGTGGCTTCAAGTACGATCCGCCGACCGGCGGCCCGGCCCCGGCTGAGACGACGAACGCAATCGCCAAGCGCGCCAACGAGCTGCTGCCTGATTTCAAGAACGTCAAGCGCGTTCCGTTTGAGCAGGCCGTCAAGTCCGATCTCGTCGAGCGTTTCGACTTCCGCAAGCATTACGTCGAGGATCTGGGCAACGTCATCGACTTCGACGTGATCAAGTCCTCCGGCGTGCGCCTGGGCATTGACCCGCTGGGCGGCGCGTCCGTCAACTACTGGCCGCTGGTCAACGAAGTGTACGGCACCTCCATCGAGGTCGTACGTCCGCAGGTCGATCCGACCTGGCGCTTCATGACCATCGACCACGACGGCAAGATCCGTATGGATCCGTCCTCGCCGTACGCGATGAAGGGTCTCGTCGACTCCCTCAACAACGGAGCCTGGGACAAGTACGATCTCGTCGGCGGCACCGACCCGGACGCCGACCGTCACGGCATCGTGTGCCCGGACTGGGGCGTCATGAACCCGAACCATTACATCGCCGTCGTTGTCGAATACCTGTTCGGCAAGGACAAGAATGGCAACCCGAACCGTCCGGATTGGCCCGAAGGCACCGGCATCGGCAAGACTCTCGTGTCTTCCTCGCTGATCGACCGCGTGGCCGCCTCCATCGGCGCCAAGCTGGTCGAGGTCCCGGTCGGCTTCAAGTGGTTCGTCGACCCGCTGTTCACCGGCGAAGTCGCATTCGGCGGCGAGGAAAGCTCCGGCATGAGCTTCCTGCGCAAGGACGGCCGCGTGTGGACCACCGATAAGGACGGTCTGATCCCCGACCTGCTCGCCGCGGAAATCACCGGCAAGATGGGCAAGAACCCGGCCGAACTGCACAAGGACCAGGTCGCGCGCTTCGGCGAGAGCTGGTACAAGCGCATCGACACGCCGACCACCCTCGAGCAGAAGCAGAAGTTCGCCAAGCTCACCGGCGACGACGTGACCGCCACCACCTTGGGCGGCGAGGAAATCACCGCGAAGCTCACCAAGGCTCCGGGCAACGACGCGCCGATCGGCGGTCTCAAGGTGACGACCAAGAACAACTGGTTCGCCGCCCGCCCGTCCGGCACCGAGAACATCTACAAGGTGTACGCCGAATCCTTCGACTCCCCCGAGACCCTCGACAAGGTGCTCGAGGAAGCGACCGAAGTCGTCGACAAGGCACTGGCTGAGTAATTGTCGGTCGGCGTTGCCGATACGTCCGACACGCTGATTACGGCAGTCTGAAGGCTGATAGCCGGTTGACCGAAAGTTGGAAGGTTGACGGCTAACAGACCGGAGGGCCAACAGAGGGAAGGACCCCGTTGCGGAATGTCTCCGCGGCGGGGTCTTTTCGTTGGCTGTGGTTGGATTTGGGGCGGCGTGCGAGGATGCGCTCACACAACGGGCGATTAGACCGCTATATCAGCCGTTTCAGCGGTCAATATGCCTGCCGTGCGAGGATGCAATCACACGATGGCGTTTCAAA
The DNA here is from genome assembly GCF_051876855.1 of Bifidobacterium sp. Lineage (GTDB taxonomy): Bacteria > Actinomycetota > Actinomycetes > Actinomycetales > Bifidobacteriaceae > Bifidobacterium. The sequence goes on along the minus strand of NZ_JBJEIH010000045.1, from coordinate 4,831 downwards.
GGGTCCGAGCCGCCGGTCGGAACGCCAAGACGGGAGGCGTGTGAGGATTTACTCGCACAACGAGCATCAAACAGCATGACCACGACCACTCCGCCGTCTCTGGACTCCTCCGTGTGAGGATCCGCTCACACACAGACCCATCGGATAGCCAAACCCCAGCCACGAGAACCGCCCAGACCCTCATTGTGTGAGGATTCGCTCGCACAACGACCGATTGGCGATCCCGGATCGATGATTCAACACCGTCCGCACCCCATCGTGTGAGGATCCACTCACACAACGACCTGCTTACTGGCCGAAACCCGCCGAGCGACACCGTTCAACCGCCATCGTGTGAGGATTGGCTCACACAACGACCTGCAAGCAGCACCAAATCGACAATCCGACGCTGCTCAGTCCCCTCCATGTGAGGATTCGCTCACACACAGACCCGTCGGGCAATCCCGACCGGCGATATGGAACGAGCCTTGCCTTCCTGCGATGAGAAAAGCAAGGCTCGAATAGAAGGGGACTCTGATCGCCCCGAGGCACTGTCACTGCACAACAGCATCCTCAGTAGCCATCACCTCGGATTCCACCTGCGAGCTTTCAGCAGCCGGCAGCGCGGAACGCCGAGCGGACGCGACTTCGAACAGTTCATCGACATGGTCGATTTCCTGCTTGCTCATGCGATTGCGCGTCGCCAGAGAGACAACCACGTACAACACCAGATTGACCATCATGCCGACCACGCCCGAAGTCAGGCTGCCCAGTGCCGCAATGTCGTCCGGATAGATGACGGTCAGCACCGCGGCGACGGCAAAGCCTGAAATCATGCCCGACAGAGCGCCGTACTTGTTGCCGAACTTGAAGAAGATGCCGAAGAACAACGGAACCGCAATCTGCACGATGCCCTGGTAAGACAGCTGAGCGAGCAGCTGCAACCGCGACATGCCGTTGGTGAAATATGCGAGCACCGCGGAGACAAGCACGAAGATGACCATGCAGATCTTCGATACCTTGGTCTTCGTAGCATCGTTGAGATGTACCTTGTTGCCGATGATATCGTTCGCGATTTGCGTGCCGGCCGCCTGGATGCTGCCATCGATATGGCCGATGGATCCGGCGAAAATCATCACCAGACCAAGGCCCAAGAGCCATACTCCGCCCCACTGATTGAGCAACGTGGTCCAACCTGCCTGCGGATTCTTGGCGACAGCTGGAATATGTGCGGCTGCAAGCATGACCAAAGTCAGCAACGCGTAGAACACACCGGAGATGACAATCGCCCGGTTGGTGGACTGCTTCACAGATCTCACGTTATTTGCCGTGTAGATGCGCACGAAGCTCATCGGCCAGCACAACGCGCCGACTACACCAGTGAAGATCTGGCAGAACAGATACCACGGTCCGTACTGGCCGCCATCGCCGGGAACCTTCAGCAAATCGGCGGAAATATGGGATAAGTCACCCCAATTCGCCGGCGAGGATGACGAGACCAGCAGGAACACGCACACGATTGCGGCGATGACATAGGCGAAAATTCCTTGGTACATATCGGTATACACGAGTCCGCGCATACCCATCTGCACGGTCCAGATTTGACGAATCAGAATCACCGCGAGACCGGCACCAAGACACACCGGCAATGCCCAGCTGCCGTTCGATGCGATATGGAAGACCGTGGCGAGCGCCTGCATGCCGAGAATCGTCCACGGCAGAATCGCAATCGCGCCAATCAGCGAGGTAACCACGCCGACAGCTTTGGACGAATACCGCAGCCGCATCAGATCCGGCTGGGTCACCAGATTGTACTGTTTGCCCCATCGCCAAGCCCTCGTTGCCACGAAATACATGAAGGACAGGCCGAGGGTCGAATATGCCAGACCGTAGAACCCGAAGACGCCCGAGGCCACGCTCAGCCCCGCGAACGAGATGAACACGGTGCCCGGCCACCAGGAGTTCACGTAGCACATGGCCACATACCATGGGCCGAACGATCTTCCCGCCACTGCGTAGTCGTCAAAGGAGTGTGAGCGTTTCTGTGTGATATACAGGATGAGAATGATGCCGGCGAAGAACAGTCCCAGCATGGTGAACATGACAGCCATTGGTCATCACTTCCTTTCCGAAGATGTGTTCGCCGCGAGTCCGGCGGCGTTTCCGATTGCGGTCTGTGAGGCTTCGTTGGCGGATGGTTCCTCGGGATCCACCTCGCCGCGCACATCCTCGATCCAATAGAACAAGCCCATGATGATGAGCAATGCGATGAAATTGAACAGCCAATACCAGATGGACATCGGTGCGCCAAGGAACAGCGCGGTCTTCCCGCTGCCCCACAGATAGAGCGGCGGCAGGATGGCGAAGGCGAGCACAATGCCGTACAGTACGGCGAATACCGTGATCTTCTTTTTCACGGACCACGAGCGGACAAACTTCTTCATGGCTACTCCTTTCTTGAATGGTTGATGGTGAATTCAGATGGAATCTTTGACTTTTGGCCAGTCCAGCTGCTTCTTGTAGGTGTATGCGCGCATCAGCTTCCAGATGCCGTATTTCCAGTAGTCGAAAGTGACATCGCGCACAACCGAGTTGATGATTCCCCACAATCCCCATTTCACGTCGCCGATGACCCGCGCGGCCCGCACCCTAGCGAGCTTGTGCCCGTCCACCTTGCCGAAGTACTCCTCCAGCAACGGCATCATCTCCTCCTCGTCGTAAAACATCTCGGCGAGGAACAAAGCGACTTCGCAGCTTTCCTCGTTGTTACCGCAGAAATCGAAGTCGATGATGCGCATCTCATGGTTCTTGACCATGAAGTTGCCTGGCATCGGATCGTTGTGGCACGGGACGATATCGAGCCCGGAAGCCAAGAATCGCGCTTTCACGTCATGGTATTCGCCAATCAGCCCGTGTACCCAATCGGGAAGGTCGATGGACATGCTATCGACCTGTTCCAGATGCTGGTCGATTTGCTCGAACAACGTATTGGTGTTGGCGAAAAGTTCACCAGAGTGCAGTTTGCGGTAGATATCCATGGCCTGAATACCTTGCTCCTGCGTACGCAAAGACGTGGTCGTGCAGGTCTCCCAGCCATCAAGAAACTCGGTGATCTCAATACCGGTTTCGGGATCGAACTCATAGACTGACGCGCCAATGCCCAAGTCGGAGGCGCGCATGGTGCCGGCATCCACATTGGACCTGTCGATGAACCCGGTGCCTTTGCCTGGAACCTTAAGGAAGTACGGCACTGATGATTCATCGGTGACTTTCCAGTTCTCATTGGTGAGTCCGCCGCTTAGCGGTTGCGCGAAGACGGTCTGCCCCAGCCATATCTTGGCCTGTTCAATCGCATCTCGAACTTCAGCCGGCACTTCGATGTATTTGGAATGCTTCACCCGGCCATCAACAACCATCGGAACTTGTTCTTGCTGATCGCTCATCTCACAACTCCTTCAGCCAAGCGGACGGGCCTGTCGGCAGCAGCAGCTGGTTGCGTGCCTTGACGAGACGCCATAACCCGTATTTAGCGAAATCGATTTCCGGGGTGTCGGTCGTGGCGCTACGCCACAGCCCAATCAACGCCCAGTACAAGTCGCCGAGAATGCCGAAGCACTGGGCGACCGGCAGTGCCGAGGACGGCAGACCCAGCCCGTTAATCAGCATGGCCGGCACACCACAAAACGGACCGACCTCGGAAAGCACCGATCCCGCTTCCTCGAGCGGATCCATGACGCCGCTGACCGTCCAGCCGGACAGCAACGGCATCGCAACATCACCGGGCCGCACCTTGGGATCGAGCAGGATGTTCGAAGCCGCACCATCCCCGTGGCATGGGACGGCGGGCTCATGGAACTCGTCCACGCGTCGAATGAAGCTGTCAAGGTCATGCAACAGGCCATCGACATCCCTTGGCATGCGCTTGCCCGTATGCCGATACAGATCACGCATGCCGAACACATCCTCAATCAAGTCGCGGTGCATGACTTCCCGCCCGTCGGGGATGCTCAGTTCATGGACCCGGCGATGCTGTTCAAGCACCGCCCAAAGCACGTACGGATCACGCAATTCGTCAAGCTTCGCGTTTCTCCAGGTGGCAGGCAGTTTACGCATGATGATCTGGTCATCGCCCACCGACAGCACTTGCGGGGAAATACCTGCATCACCCGCGATTTTCATCATTGTCGCGATGCTCTCGAACGGTGAGGCGTAGGGCCGGCTCTCCTTGGTGAACACACGACGTAGTACGGCATCGCCGTGGGCATCCGCGCCTTCGGTGAAGATGCCATCACCGCCGACCCAGCTCGGGGTGATATCGGTTTCCTTCACATCACCCCAAATCCAGGAGGATTCATCAGTCTTCGCTGTAACTGCGACTGACTCATTCATGGTCATCGGGCACCCCCTCGAAAGACGGGAACTGCATATCGAAGCCGCGAGTCCGTTCCAAGAATCCGGCGAGCGCCAACACTCCGGCGTCATCGAACCTGCGGCCAATCACCTGCACATCAACCGGCAGATGCGTGGCATCATCCATCGCCTCGCAATACACTGCCGCCGGCCGTGTGGTCTGGTTCCACCAGGCCGTGAACTGCGTGTGATGGAGCAGTTCGCGTTCGTCCCCAGGCCCCGGACTGTCCGCGGGAAACCCGGTAACCGGAATGACAGGACTAATCAGATAGTCGAATCCTTGAAGTTCGCGTTCGATGGCTGCAACAGTGATGAGCAGGCCGTTCATTGCGTCCTCGTAATCAGCCATGGACAGTGTGTCTGCTTCTTTGACCCAATCGGCCACCAAATCCAGAACAGCCTGCGGGTGGCGGGATGCACGAATTTCCGCGGCGGCGTGGGC
>NZ_JBJEIH010000044.1:0-2120 GCF_051876855.1 Bifidobacterium sp. | reverse complement strand
CTCGCTGTAGGCGCGTGCCGCCGCGGTGAGCGGATTGTTCGGCTGATCGCTGTCGCCGAAGGTGGTGAACGGCACCGAGAATCCCATATCCTTCGCGAAAGTCTTCTTGGCTGTCTTGTCGGTCACCAGCCACGCGATAAAGTCAAGCGTGGCCTTCTTGTCCTGTTCGCTCGCGTTCTTGTTGACCGCCCAGCTCGCGTCATAAACACCTGCAGGGCCGTAATCGCCTTCGCCCTTGATACCCATGTAGTAGGGAAGCATGCCCAAGTCGTCGTCGGCGACCTTGTTGCCCTTGATCTGCGAGTACGCCCACACGCCATTGGGATAGAACGCGACTTTGCCGAGCGCGAACTCCGACGTGCAGTCATCATAGGTCTTGGAACTGACCAAGCTGGGTTGCGTCGGGCTGTTCTTCAGTTCAAGGTCGAACAGGTTCTTGTAATTGTTCAGATACGTTCCCTTCAGCGTTGCGGAGAATGTGGTGTCGCGATCGCGATACTCGTAGAACAACGGCAGTCGCGCCATATGTGCGGTGAAGCGGTAGGTGTCCGAGGGGTCGAGACCCGGCGTGGCAATTGCGCCGTCGAGCCCGAGATCGCTCTTGTGCTGCTGGATGCTTTCGACCACTTTCTTGAACACGGCATAACTGGTGATGTCGTCAGCGGACTTGATAACCGCGTAATCCTTGGCGCAGTAGTCCTTGATGATCTTCTTGTTGTAGATGATCCCATACCACTCGGCAGCATATGGAAGCGTGTACACGTTGGACCCGTCCTTGTACGCGTAAGCACGGCCGTCCTTGCTGAGCAGGCTGTACGCCTTGGACGTCTGCAGCGGTTCCGCGTAACGCTGGTACTTCGCGAACTGGTCGTATCCGGAGATATTGAACATGGTAGGAGCGTCAGATTTCGACATCTCCGATGCCATCGTGGTGTCGTACGTGCCGGATGCCGCGGTCTGAATATCCACTTGCACGCCAGTTTGCTTGGTATAGCTGGCTGCAAGCGTCTTCAGCTGGTTGACGATTTCCGGTTTGTTGTTCATGTAGCGCACATGGCCTTTATCGGCCGATGACCCTCCGCATGCAGCGAGGCCGACACTCATGGCGAATACCGCTACGGCTGCTGTGAGCTTCGTCAATGTGGTGTTCATGATGACTCCTTTGTTGCTGATGAACTGCGGTTGATGGCCGCACTTGTGGTGGGCGGATAAAGTAATAACGGCAGATTCGCCCGGCATCGTTGCCGTTGCGGACAGGAAGAGTAACAAATGTTGACGATGGATATCAATTGCGGCCGAAGCGCCGATAATACGACAGCAGGGGCGCAACTGGGGCTGCCGGCCGGAGGAATGCCCTGATATGGGCATCACCCCCAGCCGGCGATGAAAGCGCTATCAGTCCTGGTTCAATCGCAGCCAAACGGTGGTATCTTGCGGCAGCCGGCCGTCAGAGCACAGCTCGCCGGAGGTGAGCAGCACCTCGCCCGCCGGCAATGCGACAGGTTCCGCACCGAAATTGGTCACACTCGCCCAGCCGTTGGACCGGCGGTAAGCAATCACGCCGCCGTGCTGACCGTCAGCGCCATCCGGCAGGCTGGACGGACGATCTTCGTCCAGCCAAGTAAGCGACGTATCGGCCGGCATCAGTTCATGGCGCAACGCCAACGCCCTGCGATACAGGGTGAGCATCGAGTCGGGCTGTGCGCTCTCACGGTCGGCAGCGAAATCAGCGAACCATGCGGGCTGCGGCAAATGCGCGGGTTCCGACGGCTGCCCCGCTTGATCTGCGGACACGCCGGCGCCTTCGACTTTCACGCGGGGCGAGAAGCCGAACGACCCCTCGACCCCATCGGCGGCGACCCACGGCAGAGGAACACGGCATCCATCACGGCCCTTGTCCTTGGCCGCACGTTCACTGTTGCGCGCGGTCGGATCCTCAAGCTTGTCCCACGGGATGTCCGCGACCTCGAACAGGCCGAGCTCCTCACCCTGATACAGGTACGCCGAACCGGGTAACGCGAGTTCCATCAGAATTGCAGCCCGCGCGCGACGCGTGCCGACTTCGCGATTCTCGTGATAACTGGTGCCGTCACGCAACAGCCAGTCATGCGCCAACTGAT
>NZ_JBJEIH010000043.1:0-2131 GCF_051876855.1 Bifidobacterium sp. | reverse complement strand
AGAAGGTCTGCCGACGCACATAGGTGGAATCAGGATCCCAGGAGAACAGTTCGCCTTTCGGCACGTCGAGGCCCTGCCAACGGGAATCGCCGTCGAAGACGCTCGCATAGTCTTTGACGAACATCTCACGGGAAACGGTCTCGTCGACCACGCGCTGGACGTCTTCGTTGCTCGGCCAGATGTCGCGTAGGAACACGTCGTTGCCGTCCGCGTCTTGGCCCAGCGGCTGGGTTTCGAAGTCGAAGTCCATGGTGCCGGCGAGCGCGTAGGCGATTACAAGCGGCGGGGATGCGAGGTAGTTCATCTTGACGTCCGGGCTGATGCGGCCTTCGAAGTTGCGGTTGCCGGACAGCACGGCGGTGACGGTCAGGTCGTTGTCGTTGATGGCCTTGGAGATTTCGGGCAGCAGAGGACCGGAGTTGCCGATGCAGGTGGCGCAACCGAAGCCGACGAGCTGGTAGCCCAGAGCGTCAAGGTCATCCTGGAGGCCGGCTTTCTTGAGGTAGTCGGCCACGACTTGGGAGCCAGGGGCGAGGGAGGTCTTGACCCACGGCTTGGGCTTGAGGCCTTTAGCGTGGGCATTGCGTGCGATCAGGCCGGCGGCGATCATGACCGACGGGTTCGAGGTGTTGGTGCAGCTGGTGATGGAGGCGATGGCGACATCGCCGTTCTTCACGTCGAAATCTCCGCGGAAGTCGGTGCTCACCGGTACCGGCTGCTGTTCGGTCTTGTCGGTTTCGTACGCGGGCAGCGTGTCTTCGAAGGTCTTCTTCGCGGTGGCGAGGGTGATGCGGTCCTGCGGGCGCTTCGGGCCGGCGATGCTCGGCACAACGGAACCGAGGTCGAGTTCCATGTATTCCGAATACTGCGGTTCGACATACTGCGGGTCCTTGGTGTCGCCCCACAGGCGGTTCGCCTTCGCGTAGGCTTTGACGAGTTCGACCTGTTCCTCGCTGCGACCGGTCAGGCGCAGATAGTCAAGCGTCACGTCGTCAATCGGGAAGATACCGCAGGTGGAGCCGAATTCAGGGCTCATATTGCCGATGGTCGCACGGTTGGCGAGCGGAACGGAGGCGACGCCCTCACCGTAGAATTCAACGAACTTGCCGACCACGCCGTGCTTGCGGAGCATGTCGGTGATGGTGAGCACCACGTCGGTCGCGGTGACGCCTTCGGGGATGGAGCCGGTGAGCTTGAACCCGACCACGCGCGGCACGAGCATGGAGATGGGCTGGCCGAGCATGGCAGCTTCGGCTTCGATGCCGCCGACGCCCCAGCCGAGCACGCCGAGGCCGTTGACGGTGGTGGTGTGCGAATCCGTGCCTACGCAGGAGTCGAGATAGGCAAGCTTGCGGCCGTCATCGAGGCCGGAATCCTTGCTCATGACGACTTTGGCGAGGTATTCGATGTTCACCTGGTGGATGATGCCGGTCCCCGGCGGCACCACGCGGAAGTTCCTAAACGCCTGCTGGCCCCAGCGCAGGAACTGGTAGCGCTCCCCGTTGCGCTGGTATTCGATATCCATGTTCTGCTGCAGCGCGTCGGCGACGCCGTACTTGTCGATTTGCACGGAGTGGTCGATGATCATGTCGGCGGGCACCTGCGGATTGATGACCTCGGGGTCGCCGCCCAGCTCCTTGACCGCGTCACGCATGGTCGCGAGATCGACGATGCAGGGCACACCGGTGAAATCCTGCATGACAACACGCGACGGGGTGAACTGGATTTCATGGCTCGGTTCAGCCTGCGGATCCCAGTCGAGCAACGCCTTGACGTGCTCGTCGGTGATGTTCTTGCCGTCGATGTTGCGCACGAGGTTCTCGACAAGCACCTTGAGCGAGTATGGCAGATGCTCGATACCGGGCAGATCCGCGATGTTGACGTAGTCGAATGTGGTGTCGCCCACGGTCAGCGTGGACAGTTGACTGTCTTTGAATGACATGCTACCTCCGAGCCGGCGAATGCCAGATGGTTAAGTTCGGTATGGATGCCGATTGATGTTATTCCTGTATTGTATCGTGATGCGGTTTCAGCTCTGGCGTGTCTGCCTGTTATGTGAGACAATGCGCGCGAGCAGGCGGCTTGCCAGCTGGCAGAGCATGAATATCGCAGCCGATGCGACCAGCGCGAC
>NZ_JBJEIH010000042.1:8652-11949 GCF_051876855.1 Bifidobacterium sp. | reverse complement strand
GGACTGGATCCGATTCCGCCGTGCGACCCCCGGTTCAGTCCATGGGCTCGGTCAGTTACGCGGCCGGCGTGCCGGCAGCCAGTCTCCGAGATAGTGAAGTATCCTTGGTATTCCGCAGTTTTCCAGGAGCGCTACGGCTGGTGACCCGGTGCCGTCCGTTGCCGGTGATGACTGAAACCGATTCCGCCCATCGTTCTCCGATTCAGTGCCGGGTTGTCCCGCCCCGCTCAATTCCCATAATCCTCACCATTGTCCACTCGCATCCCGCCGCTCAAACCATCCGATTGAACGACGAGGCAGTCCAGAAAGATGACAACCCCGAACAAATCAAATGAGCAGAATACAACGGCACGACTATCTGCGGCATGTGTATACGTGTGGGCGGCTATCTGAGGTATCTGTAGTACCGGACGAGGGGTATCTCGCGTATTTGTGTGCGCCGGCGGCCGATACCCGGAGTATGCCCGTTGAAATTGCGCGGGTCATACTTGCAGTATCGGGTGCATACGCACACAGATAGTGAAGATATGGTCGGGGAGGTACTACAGATAGACGAGATGCACGCCCGCCAGCACCTCATCAGTACCGCAGATATGCAAATGCCGGTATCAGGCACCGGTTCGGGTCGCCGATTGCGCGGTCCCGCCTGGGTAAAGCTTTGCATCACATCGGGCACGCACCTAATACATGTGCACTCGCGTGAACGGCGTGGCACAGGCTGCGTCTCACCTGGACCGCGTCATGCGAATGGCATCACACGAACGGCTACGTGAACGGCATCACCGCCGGCTGTCGACGACGCGCCGCTTCAATCAGCCGATCGACGATTTCACGCCGGCTCAACCCGGTCTGCGAGCGCAGCGGGTCCACGCGTTTGACGACGGATTTCACGGCTTTGTCCGACATCTTCTCCTGTGAAACCCGCAGTACGCGGGACATGGCGACCGCATCGATGTCGTAAGCCATGGTCACGTGATGCAGCACGGCTCCCGGCCCTTTCCCAATCGGTGGGAACCGTCGCTGGGCTGCCCCTGCAATCTTCCCCGCACTTGACGAGATGTCGTTGATTGAGCTGAACGAGGCCTCGATACCCAAATCACGCAGGGCGTCAATCAGCCATTGGTCGCACAGCCGATAGGATTCCTCGATGTCCATGCCGGCGACGAAATCACGCGGGGCATACAAGGAGTAGGTGATGGTGTTGCCCGGTTCGATGAACATGGCTCCCCCGCCCGTGCAACGACGGACGACGGTGAACCCGGACTGCTGCGCCTGGTCAAGATTCACTTCGTCTTCGATCGACTGGAATCTGCCGATGACCACGGCGGGCACGGCCCACTCCCAAAAGCGCATGGTAGGCGGCATCTTACCTGCGGCGACGCGCTCGGCCAGGCGGATATCGAGGTCCATTTGCTCCTGGGGCATGCGCGGGGTGTCGTGGATGACTTCCGGTTTCAGCGCCTGCCAGCGGGCTCGACGGCGTCGTTCCGCCTTCCGCTCGGCTTGTTCAAGGGTGCGATGTGCTTGGCTGGATGTTGTCGCCGCGTGGCCGCGCGACGATGCGGTATCACGTATCGCTGTGGAGTGCGGTGCCGCGCCGCCGTTGCCGACCGCCCGGTGGAATGCGATGAGAAACGCGTTGGCATCGGCGCCGATCAACTGGACGTGCGAATGGGCGGCGAATACAGTTTCGAGGTCGTCCCCGTGCCGCAACGCATTCGCGAGCGCCTTCAGCATGGTTTGTTGCTCGGATTCCTCGCCTTCCATGAAGAAATCGCCGTCAATGCTGCATGAAGTGATGAAACCGGCGGGGTCACACGCCACTGTGACCCCGACAAGCTTGCCGCCTGGAGTTTTATATTCACCGCGCATAGGGCAGATCCTCAGTCCCGAAGCTCGTACCCCTTGCCGTCCTTATGCCATTCACTGCCTGTGGATGACGACAGGATAAGAATGCCCTCAATCAGCCCCCAGATACCTGCGATAACAGGACCAACGAGCACAATCCAGCCGATAAGCGTCAACAACAGCTGAGCTACTGCCTTGCCGGTGTTGCCGAGATAGAAATTATGCACCCCGAGAGAGCCGAAGAAAATACCCAGCAGACCGGCTGCGATTTTTGACTTCTGGCCGACGTATCCATACCCGCCGTAGTTCGCCGGCGGATACGGGTAGCCTTGCGCAGCCTGATACGGCTGCTCATACGACTGCTGATACTGCTGGCCGTAGGCCTGCTGCTGGTACTGGTAGCCCTCGCCCATCGCGACTCCGGCCGCCGGGTAAGCTGCCGACGCTGCAGGCTGCTCGTACGGCTGCTCGTACGATTGCGGCGCCGCGTACTGGTATCCCTCTTGATATTGGGTGGTTTGGGTGTTGCCCTGGCCATAGGTGTATTCCTGCGATGCCGGCTGGGAATATTGCGCGTACCCGGACTGATCCGACTGGGACTGGCCGTACTGATTGTACTGACCGTACTGATCAGGCGCAGGCTGCGATTGCGCGGATGGCTGCTGACCGTACTGCTGCTCGTACGACGGCTGCTGGCCATACGCGGGCTGCTCATACGACGGTTGCCCGGAAGCAGACTGATCAAACTGCTGCGGTTGGAACTGGTCATACTGCGGCTGGGCGGACTGCTGACCGTATTCCTGACTGTATTGAGGTTGCTGAGTTGCCGATTGTGGTTCCGGAGCAGCCTGCGCGGACTGCTCGTACTCCGACTGCTGCGATGCAGCCGACGCGTACTGGGACTGCTGCGGCGCTTCCTGACCAATGATGTCGGAAGCCTGGCTGTTCTGGTTATTTTCTTCCATACCGTCAGTATCGCATAACCCATGCCTTTGCCGATGCCGAAGCCGTCGTCCATGGACATCCAGCGTTTGCAATGCGAAACCCACCGAAACCACACCCCCGTGGACGTTCAATCACAAGCAGGACCGCCAAACCCGGTGTGTGTCACGCTACGCATGCCCCGACATACACAACCCAACAAAACCGCTCCCTTCCCCCGACCACACAAGCCATTCCACCCACTCACGCATGCCCAGACATACACAGCCTGACGCATCAAGTACGATCCGCCACCCCGAGTCATCAAGCACGCACCCACGCATACCCCGACATACGCAACCCGTCAGAACTGCTCCCCTCCACACAACCTCACAAGCCATTCCACCCATCCACGCATGTCCAGACATACGCAACCCGTCAAATCCAGCGATGCCTCCCAACCACCAACGCTGTTTCAACAGGCCACGCATGCCCTGACATACACAACCCGTCAGAACCCCACCAAAT
>NZ_JBJEIH010000042.1:0-8552 GCF_051876855.1 Bifidobacterium sp. | reverse complement strand
AAATCCAGCGATACCTCCCAACTACCAACACCATTTCAACAGGCCACGCATGCCCTGACATACACAACCCGTCAGAACCCCACCAAATCCAGCAGCCAACGACAGCAACCTACCCCTCACGCATGCCCGAACATACGAATCACGACAGAACTGCTCCCCTCCACACAACCTCACAAGCCATTCCACCCACTCACGTATGCCCAGACATACACAACTTGACACATCGAGTACGATCCGCCACCCCGAGTCATCAAGCACGCAGCCACGCATGCCCAGACATACGCAACCCGACAGAACCCAGCAATGCCTCAGACCGCAACCGCGTGCGAAAATCCATGCGAAAGCGCGTGGACATGGGGGTGATTACGATACAGAAAATAAACCGCCCTGCATCCCCGTGCTGTTGTTGACTTCTTCCGTTGCACAGGATTGCAGGGCGGCGCTCACACGCTTGTGGCGTGAGAGGTATCAGATGCGCGCCAAGATGTCGCGTCCCACTTCTTCAGTGGTGCGCTTGGTCGACCCGAGTTCGGCGATATCCGCTTCGACCGCACGGTCGATTTTCGCGGCGGCCTCGTCGAATCCGAGGTGGCGCAGGAGCATCGCACTCGACAGCACGGCGGCCGTCGGGTTGGCGATCTCCTTGCCCGCGATATCCGGTGCCGACCCGTGGATCGGCTCGAACATCGAGGGGTATTCGTTGGAAGCATTGATGTTGCCGGAGGCGGAGTATCCGACGCCGCCGACCACGGCACCCGCCTCATCGGTGAGAATGTCGCCGAAGAGGTTGTCGGTGAGAATCACATCGAAACGCGAGGGGTTCGACACCAGGAAGATTGTGGTCGCGTCGATATGCAGGTAGTCGTGCGTGACCTGCGGGAATTCCTCGCCGACCTTGTCGACAATCCGCTGCCACATGTCGCCCGCGTTGACGAGCACGTTCTTCTTGTGCACGAGCGTGACATGCTTCTTGCGCTTCATGGCGAGCTGGAAGGCGTAACGGACCACGCGCTCGACACCAAACGCCGTGTTGATGGACACCTCGGTGGCCACTTCATTCGGCGTGCCGCGACGAACTGCGCCGCCGGCACCGCAGTACAGGCCTTCGGTTCCTTCACGCACAACGACGAAGTCAATGTCGCCCGGGTTGGCGAGCGGCGAAGTGACGCCGCGGTACAGCTTGGACGGCCGCAGGTTGATGTACTGGTCAAGCGAGAAACGCAGCTTGAGCAGCAGGCCGCGCTCCAAGATGCCCGCCTTGATGCGCGGGTCGCCAACCGCACCGAGCAGAATCGCGTCGGTGCCCTTGATGCGTTCGAGATCCTCGTCCGGCAGAATCGCGCCGTCGCGCAGGTAGCGTTCCGCACCGAGATCAAAGTTTTCGTAAGTGAACGATGCCACGCCGTCAGCCGCTTTTTCGAGCGCGGCCTGGGCGACGGGGGTGACTTCCTTGCCGATGCCATCGCCCGGGATGACGGCAATCCGATATGTCTTGGTTGTGCTCATGTTCGCGACAATAGTCGGTTCACCTGCGGCTGAGACACGCGTATTCCGTCAGTTGGACACCAGTCCGAATGATGGAATTACGTCCGCATTTCGGCCAAATTCGAGGGTTTTAGGCATGATTGTCCACCAGCCCACCATCGGCTGGCGAGCGCCGGAAACCGACGCCCGGAAACCGACGCCCGGAAACCGACGTCCGGCCGACGCCCGGCCGACCCCGGTCAAAGCGCCTGACCAAGGCACATACCCCCAAACACCCGGCCCAAGGCGCCCGCCCAAAGCTCCCCTATCGCGTAATGCCCATGGTCGCCAGGCACCACGCGTTCTCATACGAAATCTCGCGCCACTGCCGGTACCTGCCGGACGTCCCGCCATGCCCTGCTTCGGTTTCGATCTTCTCGACGGCATCCACCCCAGCGGATTGCAGCCGCGCCACCCATTTGAGCGGTTCAACGACAAGCACGCGCGTATCGTTCATTGACGTGGTCACGAAGATCTTCGGGAAGGCGCGAGCCCGCGGGTCTCCCGGTTCGGGAGCGTTTTCATACGGTGAATACGATTTCATATATTCGTACACCGCGCGGTCATGCAATGGATCGCCCCACTCGTCCCATTCCGTCACCGTCAACGGCAGCGACGGGTCAAGAATCGAGGTCAGCGCATCCACGAACGGCACATCCGACTCGATGCCAGCATAGCATTCCGGAGCCATATTCGCGACCGCCCCCATGAGCAGGCCGCCCGCCGAGCCGCCTTCCGCAACCGTACGCGACGGCGAAGCGAGTCCCATGCGTTGCAGGGCGCGCGTCGCATCGACGAAATCCTCGAATGTGTGCTTTTTGTTGAGCCGACGCCCCTGCTCATACCAGGCGCGGCCCATTTCCCCGCCGCCACGGACGTGCACGCACGCGTACAGCACGCCGCGATCGAGCAGGCTGAGCCGGGCCACCGAGAACCCGGGGTCGGAACTGACTTCATACGCCCCGTACCCGAGGATGAACATCGGGGATGACCCGTCGGCACGAATGCCATAGCATGCCGACTCGCCGGGTTGTGCGGACAATTTGTCGCGGCGCCACACCAGCGACACAGGGATTGACTCGCCGTCACGCGCACGCACCCAGATGCGACGTTCGGCGTACCGGCGGGCGTCGAAATCGCCGAGCACGCGGGCTCGTTTGAGCAGCGTGTCCGCGCCCGTGGCCGGATCGATCTCATGCAGTTCGCCGGGACGGGTGTAACTGCCGAAGGAGTAGCGCATGCGCGGAGCGTCATAGGACGGATTGCCGGCGGCTCCGATGGAGTACAGCCGTCCGTCGTCACCGCGGTCGTTGGTATCGTCGCTCACACCATCGTTCGTACCGGTGCCATTTTTTCCAGCATCATTCGCGCCATCGCTCACACCATCTGCGCAACTATCGCAGGCACCAGCTTCCGTCAGCGGCGGCGGAACCAATTCGCGGAATCGCCAAGGACGCCCCGCAAGAAAGTCTTGGGCGGCATCGGTTTTCGCCATCACGGCAAGATGCGGCAGACTATCCGCGCGATACGACAGGGCAACGAAATGCCGATGCAATGCGATCCCGTCGATGGATAGCCCGCGCGCCCCCTGCAAAATCGCCGGGTTGCGCGGATCATGATATGGCGTGCCGACCGGCATGCCGGACGCACCGGCGAGCGCCGCATCCCCCTGTTCACAGCCATACGGCGACCCGGCCGCCACGCACACGCCTTCGCCGAGCCGGTACGGCGGCTTATGCGACCGCATGTCGATCACATCAATCTCAAAATTCGGATTTGTCGCGTTATGGTCCACAACGGCGACCGGAATGTCTTCGCCATGCTCGCCGGCGCCTTCGAAACACGCGAAACTCACGTCATACTCAATGCCCTCACGACGCGGGATGAACGAAGTGAACTCCCCCGTCGGATCGCTTGCGGGAAGCATGAGCACTTCGCTGGTGGTCTTGGACCCGGTGCAAATGACCACATGCCGTTCGTCGAAGCTCAGGCCGACGCCCACCCAGAAGCGTTCGTCCTGCTCGCGGAACACTTCGACGTCGTCGTCAACCGGCGTGCCGACGCGATGCCGGAACACCGCGTACGGGCGCCATGCATCGTCAAGCACGGTATAGAACACCCACGCGCCGTCGGCCGTGAAGCACGCCCCCGCAATGCCTTTGAGCACTTCAGGCAGTTCCGTGCCGTGGTCCAAATCACGAATCCGGAAGTCGTAGCGTTCGTCGCCCGCAGTATCGACGCCGTAAAGCAACCAGCGGCCGTCATGGCTCACGTCCATGCCGCCGATGCGGAAGAAATCATGGCCCTGTGATTCTTTGTTCGCGTCGAAATACACCTGCTCCCCGGGCATGGAACCCGGTTCAGCCTCGCGGTCGATATGTGGCGGATCCCAATCATCCTCACCACGCACGGGAATGCGGCAGGATGCGGCGTATTGGCTGCCTTCCCGGGTCCGGGAAAAATACCAGTAGTCGTTCACTCGCGTAGGGACTGACATGTCGGTTTCCTGAACATGCGAGGTGAATTCCTTGAACAGGGTTTCGCGCAGATGGTGCAACGGAGCCATCCGGCGGTCGCAGTAGGCGTTTTGCGCGGCGACGTAAGCGGCGAGTTCCGGAGAATCCTTGTCGCGCATCCACTCATACGGATCGTCGAACACATCCCCGTGTTCAATCCGCCGGTGGGGCTCCTGCTTGGCGTACGGTGGGTTGTCGCCGGAGCCCAAGCCTGAACCGGACAAGCCTGAACCAGATTGTGAGCCCTTGCCGCAAAGCCCTTGCGGACGGTCGTCATTGCGCTGTTCGTCACTCATAGGCACCATCGTAAAACAAGCCCGGGGACGGTCCGATGACGGCGAGTTCACGCATGTCGCCTGCCGTTCTCCGTTGAGTCACCCCGCCTCTCGAAGTTGTATGCGTCGTACGTCGAGCATCGCTTCGAATGTAACCTCAAGCGAACTGCCGCAGGTACGGCAGCATTGTCTTCATGAGATTGGCGCCGGTCGTACCCGTGAACACCGGCACGTCCGTGACCGGCGAAGGCTGCGACTGTGTCATGCCACGAACCGGGCCGAGCGGCGAGGATTCCCGCGGGCTCAACTGCCGAATACCAATGGCGAGGACACGCCCCGGATACCGTTTCGCGATGGTCGCATACGTGGTTGGATCCTTCTGCCCGTCATCGCCGATCAGAATGAACTTCATGTCCGGAAAATCGCCCATCAGCTGCTCGGCATACTCCAGCTTGTGCTGCACACCCGAAGGGATGAAGGTCTTCGGCCTGGGATCGAGGTCCCGCAACAGCAGAGGGCCGGCCGGGAAACCGTAATTCTCGATGAAATGGCGGATTGAGCTTTCCACATTCCACGGCGAGGTAGACAGGTAGAAGAACGGCGCGTCCGGGAAAATATCCGCGATCCGGTTGAACAGCACCGCCATACCTGGGACGGATGCGCGCTTCTGCGGATTGAGCAGCAGCAGATTGTATGCCGCCTTCCACAAGGTGGGCGCCTGCGTAATCATGATGGTGTCATCCACATCAGATATCACACCGACACGCGTGCCCGGCGCGATAGTGAACAGATTGGAATTGACCGCGTGACGACCCTCGACCTGATAGGACACGTGATGGATTCCGGGTTCGAGTGCCCGGTCGGCGACCAGATCCAGATATCCCGCGGAATCAGAGACCGCATAGTCGATGCTGCGCTCGCGGAATCTGTCGACGCGGTCGTAGACTTCACTTGTGCCGACCTGTACGGTTTCCACCGGAACACCGTCGATGGACAGCTTCACTTTGACTTTGGGCGCGGGAACCGCCAGCATGCCGCGCCATCCGCGCATCAGCGCGCCCGGTTTGCGGCGGAGCGGCTCGTACACGGTCCGGCAGATCAACCGCGAGAAATTGCTGGTGCCGTACCCAACATACGGCTCGACCTGTTGCCGCCAATTCAGATTGGTCACGATTGTCGTGGAAATCTTCGCCCACAGGCTGAACACGCCGGTAACGATGCGGCGGAAAATCCTCACAGGAAGAGGCTTGACGTCGATTTGCTCATGTTTGGAGGCAGCATCGAAGGTGGTGACGACACGACGCGCCGGAATCGGCACAGTCGCCATGTCATCCTCATTCCGTTTGTGAGGGAATTGTGTAATGCTGCTCATGCCCCCATCATACGGTGGGGTATTGAAGAACAGATGACGCAGGAACGTGAGTTCCGGAAGAATTCAGGGCCGACTCAGGGACATCCCGGATGGACATTTCCGATGAAGGCGGCCGTCTGGGGCCAACCTTCTGCTTCTGCCGACGCTGAGACGCTCGTCAGCGTCGGCAGAAGCAGAGACGCGATTGGACGCGCTTCACGCCGCACAGAAGGACGGGTGCCACAGCGTCAGCAGAGGCTTCCGGCACGAGTTACAGCCGGCGAAGCATCGCCGCATACTGCTCGGCGGACAGCAGGTCCGGCTCGTCGTCATCGAGTGCAATCTTAAGAATCCAGCCCTCGCCATACGGGTCGCCGTTTATGATGCTCGGATCGTCCGCGGCCTCACGGTTCACGTACCGCACCGTACCGGCGACCGGGCTGACCAGGGGTTCGACGGCCTTCGACGATTCCAACTCGACGATCTCGTCGCCCGCCTCGACGCGAGTGCCTACCTCCGGCAGATCGACGAAAACCAAGTCGCCCAACTGGTTGGCGGCGTATTCGGTGATGCCAATCACCGCGGGGTCCACACTGGCGTCAACCCACACATGCTCGTCGGAGTATTCCAGATGATCCGGGACTTCAAGATTCGGGCGATCATCTTCCTGTTCGTTATTGCTCATGGCTTCAGCGTACCGCATAAAGTCAACCGCCGCGCAAAGATCGCGACACCGCAGCCGCAACCCACCCGGTCGGCACCCCACAACACTCGCATATCATAAACTGTCTATGCAAACCCTACTCCCAGCGTAACCAGTTTGAGGAGTTATACAAACTGTCTACGCAAACCGGGCACTCAACGTAACCAGTTCGTGAGGGGAGAACAGCTGTGGGCCGGCCTGCGGCTCAGCGCACCGGGGCAGTCGGTTGGGCACCGACCACCTGAACGAGCGTGCCATCCGGGCAGTTGTCGTAAATCCACTTGGCGTCAGCTTCGTTCATGTTGACGCAACCGTGCGAACCATGACCGGTCGGGTCTCCAGAGGCGATGCCAGCCGCGTTCCAACCCGCCGTATGGAAGCCTTGCCCGCCATTGAAGTAGCTGACCCATTTGACACCTTTGCTCAGGTATTGGGAACCGTCATCATTGGTGCCGCGCATGTCCTGCACCTGGTATTTCAGGTAGATGAAATAATTGCCAGGTGTAGTCTCGTGCTTTCCGGTCTTGCCGGTGCACACGTTGAAGGTCTGGACAACCTGGTCGTTGTTGTATACGGTTGCGGTCTGCTTCGAACGGTCGACCACGATCTTCCACGTGACTTTCTGCTGTTCAGTGTCAAACTTCGTGACATCGCTGGCAACTGTCAGCGTCGCTGAACGATTCGCACTCAATGCGCTGTACACCTGATCGGCGACCGTAGCGGTGTCTTTGATCGCCACACCGTTCACGCCCTTGGTTCTCGTCATGATGACGTTGCCGGACGTATCCACCAGATCGACCTGATTGGTCTTCGTCTGGTTGAGGTGGTTGCCCAACTCGCCATTCATGTAGTCACTGATGGCCTGCTTGTTATAGGACACCGCGATGGTGCCCTTCGCCGGGTCAGCTGTCGTAACGGTCCACGAAGCGATGGTTGCCGCCGGAATCTTGTATGTCGTAGCATCGCCGTTGTTGATGGTGATGCTCAGCCCAAGGCCGGCGTTCGCCTGATCGGCGGCGGTGGTCGCAGCCGCCTCGCTGATCGGCATGTCGGTCTGCGTGTAGGTGATGCTCGCGGTCCGCGTGGTTCCCGGCGTGTCTAGCGCCTGATCTATCGCCTTGACCACGTTGTCCGTCACAGGCGCCTGCCCGCCTCGCCCCACGGTCACTGTGAATTTCTGCGACGTCTGATCATAGGCAATGGTGGATGCGATGGCCTGGCTGTCGTTCGGAATGAGCTTGCCAGTCAGGTATTGGCTGAGCGCAAGCTTGTCGGTGGTTGCGGCGAGCTTGACATTCTGCTTGCTGAACGGATTGATGCGCACGAACGGATTGCCGTCTTTCGCGGCGATCAGCGCGGATACCGTTTGCTTCTGGTTGACATTGACGCCGAGATCCTTGAGGCTTGCGGTGACCGTATTGCCTTGCGAGTCGGTGACAGTGATCTTCGTGTTCTCCACCGCGGATTTGACCGTGGCAGCCAGCTGCTCACTGTTCTGCCCTGCCACCGATGCACCGGCGAACATGACTCCCGGCGCGGCTTTGTCCTGATAGTACCAACGTGCCGTAAAGAAGCCGGCAACCGCCGCGACGGCAAGCACTGCGAGCACAATCAGCAGGATTCTCAGCCACAGGCGCTTATGCGGCGGGCGTAACGCGGTGGCCATCTCATCGTCTGCATTGCCGTTTCCGGCATCGGAGACGGCATACAGCGGAATCTCCATACCCGAGAGCGTGTCATCGTTCACATCGGCAGCATCGGCAGCCAGATTGGTTTTCCAGATGTCCCCTGGGGCATCAGGCTGCGCCGGCACGCGCGTATTTCGCGGCATGTCGGGGCCCCCAACTCCGTATCGTGGCACGGAACCGTCAAAAGTGTTCGTCACGTTGATGCCTTTCCTATCCATTCCTGCCTGACTTTAGCCGCATCATATGACCATCTCAAGGCTTTCACGTATTGCGGACGCCATCACGTGTCGAACATCACATCCGGCACGCCGACAGCGATGCAACGCGGCTTATACGACACAACCTATGTGGCGCCGACCTGTGCGGCGCCACCGCGCTTTGACACATAGCCGCGCTCAGACACATAGCTTCACAGGTACCCATCCGCACAGCGAACTCATTTCACAGCTCGTGCCCGAGCCACTCCTCGATCATGTAGCGCGCAATGGCGGCCTT
>NZ_JBJEIH010000041.1:0-44536 GCF_051876855.1 Bifidobacterium sp. | reverse complement strand
AACAGCGGATCTTCAAACAGTGGGTCATCCAGCAGCAGCGGATCGTCCGCGGCCGGCTCCAGACTGTGGCACCCAACCGTCCAGCAAGCTCAGACCTATGCCGCCGGCGCCGCTGCACAACGCGGTTGGACCGGCGACGAGTGGACAAGCCTGGTGAACCTGTGGACCAAGGAATCCGGTTGGCGCTGGTCCGCCGGCAACCCCACATCGGGCGCCTACGGTATCCCCCAATCCCTGCCGGGCAGCAAAATGGCTCAATTCGGGGCAAACTGGAAGGATGACGGCGCGGTCCAGATCGACTGGGGCCTGTATTACATCACCATCCGTTACGGCAAACCCTCCGTCGCCTGGCAGCATTGGAAAGATTTCAACTGGTACTGATCGATTCCCTCCACCGACCACCACGCAACCGAACTCGACAAGAAGCACGAATGAATACCACAACACCCCCGCAGACGGCGAACAATCGGAAGAACAACGCCCCGGAACATGCCGGGCACCTGCTCGGAGCCGCGGATATCCGCCGTATCGCCGCCGAGGCGGGCATCCACCCGACCAAGAAATTCGGGCAGAATTTCGTCATCGACCCGGGCACCGTCCGAAAAATCGTCCACGAATCCGGCGTTTCGGCCGGCGACACCGTGTTGGAGGTCGGTCCGGGGCTCGGATCACTCACGTTGGCGCTGCTGGAAGCCGGAACCGATGTTACTGCGATTGAAATCGACCCACCCCTCGCACAACGCCTTCCCAACACCGTCATGGAGTTCATGCCGCAAGCCGCGGACCGATTGCATGTAATCAACCACGACGCGCTGAGCATCACCCCCGAGGACACGCCTGAGCTGTCAACAGCCCCGCACATCACGCTGGTCGCGAACCTCCCATACAACGTGGCCACGCCGATCATCCTGACTCTGCTTGAACGCTTCCCGCAACTGGACCGCTTCACGGTCATGGTGCAAAAAGAGGTCGCCGACCGGCTCGCCGCAAAGCCGGGAAGCAAGATTTACGGCACCCCCAGCGTCAAACTCGCATGGTACGGCATCGCACAGCGTTCGGCGATGATTGGCCGCAACGTGTTCTGGCCGGCTCCGAACGTCGATTCCGCGCTGGTGACCTTCACCCGATATCCCGGCGGGCAGCTGCCGGAGGCCTCCAGCCTAGGGGTCGCGCGCGACGATGTCTTCGCACTGGTCGATGCCGCCTTCGGGCAGCGGCGCAAGACCTTGCACGCCGCCCTCAAACACATGGTTTCCCCGGAGGCCTTCACAGCATCCGGCATCGATCCGACCCGACGCGGCGAGACCTTGACCATTGAAGAATTCACACGCCTTACGGTCGCACGCACCGCGCACACCAGCACCGTCGGAGAGCGGGCATCAGCATGAAGGTGAGCGTGGATTGCCCCGCGAAGACCAATATCACCCTGCATGTGGGCGCGAAACATGCGGATTGGGGCGGACGGCACGAGCTTGACACCATCTACTGCGCGCTCGGCGTCTACGACACGGTCACCGTGTCCCCCACGCAACCCGGCGGCGGTGTACGGCTGTCGATGGACGGGGAGCATCTTGCAGACCTTGCCGACCTCGCAGGCAACGGCGACAACAGCCACAACCATGCCGTGCGCGCGGTCAACGCGTTGGCGCAGGCGAGCGGGCATAACCCCGATGTCGACGTGCATATCGTCAAGCGCATCCCTGTCGCAGCAGGTTTGGCCGGAGGTTCGGCGGACGCCGCGGCGACCCTGCTGGCGCTCGACACGCTGTGGGATCTGCATTGGCCGATTGACCGCTTGCAGCAGGTCGCAGCAACACTGGGCGCCGACATGCCGTTCTGCCTGACCGGCGGATATGCGCACGGTACCGGATTCGGTGAGCGCATCACCCCGATACCGCCGGACAGCGAATCCGCAATGCAGCTGCGCAATCAAGGATTCGCGGGTTTGGTGCTCGTCGGTGCGTACGATTCGCAGCTCAGCACACCCCGTGTGTATGCCGAGTTCGACCGGATTGGCGACGGGCGGCACAATACCGGCGACGTCAAGCCGGCCAACGATTTGCAGTATGCTGCGGTGCAGCTTCATCCACGCAGCGGCACGGCAATTGACTTGGCGATCGCAGCCGGAGCGACCCATGTATTCGTATCCGGTTCAGGACCTTCCGTCGTCGCTTTCGTGCCGAATTCCCGCGCGCTGTCGGCGGTCGCCGAGTCGTGGCGCGCAGGCAATGCCGTCGATCGAATCATCGAAGCACAGGCACCGGCCGTGCCGCGGATCCATGTCGCCCGTGGAGTCAGCGATTGCCGGTAGAGTGAGATGGATACAGGAACGAAGAGGATGCTATGACCGGAATCTATGATGAACGCGCGGCACGCAAAGCCTATGTGCGCCACCGTCAGACCGCGGTGTTTACTTTCACCATCATGGGCATGGTGATTGCGTTGATCATCGCCCTGCTGTTCTCGTTCCATGTATTCGGTCTGGGCTCGGTGTCAACCGCCGAGACGCTGCCGAATTATGGCGTCTCCGCCGCCTGCGCTGTTCCGGATTCATCAGGAACAGCGAAATATGTTGACAACTCGACCGTCCACGTCCGCGTGCTCAACGGCACCCAGCATTCAGGGTTTGCGCGCGCTGTCGGCGAAGCGCTCACCAATCGCGGGTTCACCGTGGAGAACGTGTCGAACTACCAGAAGACCGACGTCAAGCGGACCATCATCTATTACGGCAAGAACACCATCAACGAAGCGTACACGCTCAACGACAACTTCACCGATGCAGTTATGAAGATGGACGACCGTCAGGACAAGCTCATCGACGTGGTGCTCGGCGCCACCTTCGACAATCTCAAAACCAAGTCGAAGGTGCTGGGCAAGGGTGCGAAAATCACCGATATCAGCGGTTGTCTCGATAGCAGCAAGATGACGAACCTGCCCAAGGCCTTGGCCCATGACGCGGTGAACTGACCGCGCACACGCCAGTCGGCACCTGCTTTCCTCGCTTCCCCACTCTCACAAACTGGTTACGCTGGGAACGCACTCAGCATAACCAGTTTGTAGAAATAGACCTGGGTACGGAGAAAGTCCAGGTACGGGAAAGGCGTGGGCACGGTAAAGACCTAGGCACAGGAAAAGACTCGGGCGCGGCATGCCACAGCATCACGCGGCATGACAATGATGACACGCACCCTTTCCAGCGTTGCCACGCCCGTTCTCACATCACCTCAAGCGTTCTGCGCGGCGGCCCAACGTTTGAGTTCTTCAACCGCCGCTTCATGGCCAACCGGACCGTTATCCAACCGGTATTCCAGCATGTGCTGGTAGGCGACACCCACTTGGGGCCCGGGCTCGAGACCCAGCAGTTGCATGATTTCGTTGCCGTCAAGCTCAGGGCGGATCGCCTCGATGTCCTCACGCTGTTTGAGGTCGCGGACCCTCTGTTCCATTTCGTCCATGGCGTCGGAAAACATCTGAGCCTTGCGCTTGTTCTGCGTGGTCGCGTCAGCGCGGGTCAAACGGTTGAGACGCTCATAAAGCGGCCCTGCGTCACGCACGTAGCGGCGGACCGCGGAATCGGTCCACGGTTCGTCGACATACCCGTGGAAACGCAGATGCATGTTCACCAGTTCGCTCACATCTTGGACGATGTGATGATCGAAATGCAGGGCGCGCAGGCGTTTGCGCGTCAATTTTGCGCCGACGGCGTCATGGTGATGGAAGCTGACCTTGCCATGGTCTTCGAACTTACGGGTCGCCGGCTTGCCGATGTCATGCAGCAGCGCTGCGAGCCGCAACTCGAGGTCGGGGGCCGGGACCGGGCCGTCCGGGCCAGTTTCCAGCGCAACCGCACGGTCGAGTACGATCATCGTGTGCTCAAAGACATCCTTATGCCGGTGATGTTCGTCGATTTCCAGCTTCAACGCGGGAATCTCCGGCAGCACGATATCGGCAAGCCCGGATTCCACCAGCGCCTCCACTCCGGCGCGCGGCCGGGTCGACAGCAGCATTTTGACCAGTTCGTCGCGTACGCGCTCGGCGGAGACGATGCGGATACGCTCGGTCATTTCGGTGATCGCCTGCGCGGTCTCCGGCTCGATGCTAAATCCCAGCTGGGCGACGAAACGAATCGCGCGCATCATGCGCAACGGATCGTCATCAAAGGATTGACGCGGATCGACGGGCGTGCGCAACACGCCCTTGGCCAAGTCGTTCGCGCCGCCGAACGGATCGACGAACTCCAGATCCGGTACGCGCAACGCCATGGCGTTCACCGTGAAATCGCGCCGCGACAGATCCCCTTCCAGCGAATCGCCGTAATTGACTTCCGGTTTGCGCGAATCCGGATCATACGTGTCGCTGCGGTACGTGGTCACCTCGACCTGTACCGGCGTGCCGTCAGGCCGACGGCGCATGGCGCCGAGCGTGCCGAATTTGCGGCCCATATCCCAGAAACCGTCGTGTCCCCATGCCCGCAGGATATGTTCAAACTGCTCAGGCCTGGCCGACGAACAGAAATCAAGGTCGTGGGATTTGCGATGCAACAGCAGGTCACGTACCGGACCTCCCACGAGAGCCAGCTCATAGCCTTCATCCGCGAACATATGACCCAGCTCTATCGCTTCTGGCCAGACTTCGAAATTCAACGCGCGCCCTTTCGATTCAGCACTTTCTACGCCTCCAAGCATACCGTTACTCCACCTGCACATTGGTTTGAGTAAGGTGGAAGACATGATTACTCCCGCAGACTTTGCGCGCATGCTCGCCAATGCTGCGGATAAGCATACCCAAATGGGCCCGTCGCCCGACACGCTGATGTACACGTCGCAATCGGAAAAACCCGTGCAATACCAGGATATCGAGCCGGGAACTCCTACTCCCGCCTTGATGCCTCACCGCAGGACCGGTGACACGCCTGCAACGTTCGCCTCCCTGGACGCGCAGGAACTCCCGGTCGTCAGAGAGTACTCCGCTGGCGGACTCGTGTTCGACGAACTCGGCCGTGTCGCGATCATCGCCCGGCATTCACGCAGCGGGCATCTGGAATGGTGCCTGCCGAAGGGACATATTGAGAAGGGCGAAACGCCGCAAGAGACCGCGGTCCGTGAAGTGCATGAGGAAACGGGGATCCTCGGTGAGGTAGTGGATTCCATCGCCACAATCGACTACTGGTTCACCGGAACCAACCAACGCGTGCACAAGCTGGTGCACCATTATGCGCTTCGTCGAATCAGCGGTGAGCTGACGGTAACCGGCGACCCCGACCATGAGGCGGAGGACGCGATCTGGGTGAAGTTCGAGGATCTGGACAATGTGCTCAGCTATCCTAATGAACGCAAGATCGCGTGGCTCTACGCCAGGAAACTGAACAGGCAGGCATAACGTTGAACTACCCCGCACATCATGGCGTCCGGTCGGCGCGGATGCAGCGTCTGCTGCGCCTGCTGGTCGCCTGTATCCTCGCCGTCGTCGTGCCTTCGATGTTCGGGTATGCTGCCGCAGACGCGAGTGTGGCGAACGCCGCCGGCGCATCATCCAAGCCCACCTCGGCAGCCGCTTCGAAAGCCTCCTCGCGCACCACGCCACGGCAGAGCGACTCCTCAATCTCGATGAGCATCGACAGCGCCACTCCGGTGGTCACCGCCTCATCCGGCTATCATCTGCAACTCACCTTGCAGAACACGTCGAGCGTAGCCACCGGTGATGGCACGTTGACGGTCGCCGCGAACGCGCTGTACACCTTCGTTTCGCGCACTGATATCCAGGATTGGGCGCAAGGCCAGTCACGCATCCCCATGACCAGCCAGCTGTCCCAGATCGATGTCGGCAACATCGCCGCCCACGGCACCGCGACGGTGAACGTCGATGTGGATGCATCCGCCGAACAGCTGGCCTCGATCACCAGTTGGGGGCCCAAGCCGGTGCGCATCTCCTATACGTCGGCATCCGGCTCGGCCAGCGCCTCCCTGCATACCTTCCTGACCCGTTCGACCGACGGACTGAAAACGGCCGACACGCCGGCGATGAACATCACGATCGTCCAGCCTCTCAGTTCAACCGCCTGGCAGAGCAATACGACCATCGTGTCCAATATCGTCAACGCAGAACACTCATGGCTGAACTCGTCTTCGGTGGCCGACGCGACCTTCACAGGCACCGACGCAGCCAAACGCGAACGCGCCGAATCCCAGCTCGTCGCCAAGCACGCCAAGCTGCAAGTCGTCGCCGACCCCATGTATCTGCAATCCATGTCCATCCCCGCGAAGACAACGGCAATCGCCCAGCCGGGCATGTTCGATATCACCGGGTACGCAGCGTTGGACGCTCCTGACGCTTATCAGTCCGCCGGCGTCAAATCCGCCGATTGGGATGCCTCCGCAAGCATGGCCGCCTACCGTTCGGCGGTCGGCAACACGAACGCGACGCATACCATCATCGCGTGGCAAGGCAGCGGCCGTTGGACCCGTCAGGCGTTGAATATCGCGCGTCAACAGGGGTATTCGACGGTTATCGCCACCTCCGGCTATGACGCCGACACTTCCGGGACGGTCCACACGGGCAAATACGTCGTTCCCACGGATTCCGGCGATGTGACGGTCCTCACCGCCCAGCAGGAGCTGAGCGGCCTCGCCCAAGGCAAGGCGACCAGCAGCGAGGCAGACAGCGAGACAAGCGACGCGGGACGCCTGTCGCGGTTTGTCGCACAAAGCGCGTTCTACCAAATGGAACAACCCTATACATCCCGCAACCTGCTGGTGTGTCTCAAGCCCGGAGCGTCAACCACGCTGATCGACACCTTGATGAGCGCCGTCGAACAATCCACATGGCTCAATCTCACCGACTTGAACACCCTCATCGCTTCGGACGCCTATCTCAGCGGCGACGAGGCGGCTGACATCGTGCCCCAAAGCTCCGGCATCAGCGCCGCGGCGCGCAAACGCCTTGAGGCCGCGTTGTCGACGTTCACTGCGAGCGCGAGGAGTCTGAGCCAGTTCAAGGAATATGTCTTGTATTCCAATCCGTCGTCGTCGCCGTCCGCAAGCGCAACCGCAAGCACGTCGAACAGCGGTGACGAGCAATCCCTAGCACGGCATGACGCCTCGAAGGTCGCCGAAAACAACGCGAAAGGCCCTTCCGCATGGATGACCTGCCTGAATTCCCTGCAATCGCGTATGGGATTGCTTGCGCTGTCCGGCAATGCGGCGGTGATCCAGCGAATGGGCGATGCCGCGACCGGTTTGTCGACCACGCTGCTCAACAACGTGTCCATCACCCCGACCGATACGGTCACCGTGGTCAGCGAAACGGCAAGCATGCCGGTCACGGTGACGAACGCAAACCCGTATCCGGTGCGTGTCCGAGTGTCTTCGCTGACCGACTCCATGGAGATCGTCACCAGCCGGTACGCGGATGTCACGGTTCCCGCCCGCGGCGAGGCGCAGGTCACCTTCGCCATCCGTGTGGCGACTTCTGGTTCCACCACGGTGCATCTGACGCTTCTGGACCGTCAGGGCTCCACGTTCTCGTCCGCCCAGACGACAACCATCACCAGTTCCCTGCAAATCAGTGACAAGACCGGCATCGCGTTCATCGGCGTAGCTTTTCTGCTCGGCGTGGTAGGCCTGTGGCGTCAATTCCATCGGAAGAAAGATCCTGACGAATGAGTTCCTCGGTTGGACATAATTCCTTCGTGATGGCCGTCGGCACGGCGGCTTCCCGACTGACCGGCCAGATCCGTACGATTCTGCTCGCGGCGGCTGTCGGCACCACCGGCATGGCCGCGAACGCGTATCAGGCCGGCTCGATGATCCCGCAGGTGATTTTCACGCTGATTTCGGGAGGCATTTTCAACGCGGTGCTCGTTCCCCAAATCGTGCGCACGCTCAAAGAGGATGACGCCGAGGACCGGCTCAACAAGCTCATCACCTTCGCCATCGCGCTGCTGGCCGGCATCACAATCGCGATGATGCTGCTGACCGCCACCACTCCCGCGTTCACGCATCTGTATGCGAACGGCGGCAAGGACATGCTCGCGCTGACCAATGCGTTCGCGCTGTGGTGTATGCCGCAGATCTTCTTCTACGGCCTGTATACCGTGCTCGGCCAGATTCTGGCGGCGAAGAACCATTTCGGCATGTACGCGTGGAGTTCGGTCGCGGCGAATATCGTCAGCTGCGCCGGATTCACGCTGTTCATTGTGATGTTCGGCAAGGCCGATAAGCAGCCGCTGAGCTTCTGGACCACGGACAAGATCATGCTGACCGCCGGCACGTGGACGCTGGGCGTGGCCGTCCAGGCGCTCGTACTGTTCCTGCCGTTGTTCAAACTGGGGTTGCGATACCGCTGGCGTTGGGGGGTCCACGGCATCGGCTTGCGCTCGATGGGTTCGGTGGCCGCGTGGAGTCTGGGAATTGTCGGCATCGACCAGCTGCTGACCATCATTTCGACCCGTATCACCACGAACGCCCCACTGCGTGCGCATCAGCTGTTCGGCATCGATGAGACACTGGTCGCCGGTAATGCCACCTACCAGAATGCGTTCACGATTTACATTCTTCCGTATTCGTTGATTGCGGTGTCGGTGGCAACCGCAGTGTTCCCGAGGGTTTCCCGAGCAGTTGCTGACAATGATCTGAACACAGCCCGCGATGATCTGAGCGATGCGCTGCGCAATGTCACCATGCTCATGAGTTTCTTTTCCGCGGTATTCGTCGTGTTGTCCGTCCCGATTTCGCTCGCGTTGCTGCCTTCGATCAGCGTGGGCGAGGCACAGCTGATGTCCGGACCGATGATTGCGCTGTCACTATCGCTGCCGTTGTCAAGCTCCTATCTGATCATCCAACGCACGTTCTATGCCTTCGAGGACGGGCGTTCCCCGTTCATTTTCATGGCCGTCCAGCTCAGCATCCAGATGCTCACCCTGCTAATCACTACCAAGGTGCTTTCCCCTCTGGATTGGACGTTGATGCGCGGTGTCGCCGTCACGTTGGCCTATGCACTGTCCTTCCCACTGCTGGTGTGGATGCTGCGCAAACGCTTCGAGAACCGTCTGGACGGCCGTCGTATCGCCTTGTCTTACATCAAGGCGACTGCCGCAGCGGTGGCCGCGGCGATTGTCGGTCTATGGCTGCGCGGTCCTGTGGAACACCTGCTGGGCGCGGAACTCACCCCTTCAGGCGGACATATGAACTGGCTGCAAGCCGTCGGCGTGTGCGTCGTCATTGGTATCGTGGTGATCGCGGTCTATCTGGGCGCCTTGTGGGGCATGCACACCGAGGAACTGGTCACGATGCTGTCATCGCTCAAGGCGCGGGTCGCATCCCGGCGGTCCGGTAATGCGGCGGGCGCCCCGAATGCAGCGAATGCCGATGGCGAACAGTCTGCCGGCGACACTGCCGACGACTCTGCAGATTCCGCCAACACCACCGAAGAGCAGGTCACCTCCGGCAATCCGAACGAACCAAACGATTCAGATGAACCGGACGAACCAGACAATCCAGGCAATCGCGCCCCTGACCGCCCTCGAACCGGTCCGCAAGCCGATTCCGCGCAAGACACGGCAGTACCCGCCGCCGTTTCGACCACTCCAGTCGTTAGAATGACTACTATTACATCACCCGCGAGCACGCGAATTTCTCGTTATGGAGCCGAAGGAACTATGAAGCCTCAACTGGGAGATACCGTTATCAACCGGTATACGTTGGTGTCACTGTTGCGTGACGAACCCGGCCTGCAAGCGTGGAAGGCAAACGACCGTGTCCTCGCGCGTGATTGCCAGCTGTACATCGTCACCGACGCAGATGCAATCGCTAAGGTCGACGCGATTGCATCGTCCTTGGCCCTGTCGCGCAACCGCCGTTTCACACAGGTCCTTCAACTCCAGCATCGCGGTGACGTGTCGATTATCATCACCGCTGTGGATAACGGGTTGTCGCTGACCGATTACTTCCACGGGCCGGCGTCAGGAACCCTCAGCCATGCGGCTATGCGGTCGATTCTCGGCGAAACCGCATCCGCGATGCGTCAGCTCTTGGTGGACGGGCTGTCACACTACGCCTTGAACACCGACACCATCCGTCTGACCGCAAACGGGATCCAGCTCGCCGACGCGACGCTGAGCCCGATGCTCGCCGACACGTCGCATGCTCCGGAAGGGCTCGGGGCCGAGCGCCTGGCGACCCGCCAACTCGCGGCCGTGTTGTATGCCCTGATCACCCGCACCCCCTCATCGGTGGATACCCAATTCGATCTGTCCAAGCTCGGCCCGGACGTGCCCGGCGAATTCCGGCTCATCTGCCATCGCGGCTTGGAATCCGATGGGAACGGCAGTATCGTCCCCATGGAGTCGCTCGCCGAACTTTCCGCGCTGCTCGGCGACTGGGAGCCATTGTCGCACCTGCAGAACAGCGATATCGCCCTGCCAAGCATCGACGCCGAATGCTCCATCGCCAACGCCGCGCTGAAAACGCCTGATCCCGGGCATATTCTTGATTTCCCGCAGGATCTGTCCTCGTCCTTCGAACAGCATTCGTATGCACAAGCCGCCCAGGCGAGTGTGCTGCCGGTTTCGTCCGCAGCGACCCCTGGCACTAGCGGCGACAACGCCGATAATACTAACCATGCCGAAGCCCTTGCCGCCCGCCAGCAGGCTATCCAGCAGGCGATGCAGCAGGAATCGGCCGAATGGATGAAGAACAGCCAGGCGGTTCCCCGCAACCCCAACAGGCAGACCATTCCCCATCCTGAAGTCACTGACAGCAGCGACTACGATTTCCATGACATCGCCGCTGCGGAAGTGGCCAATATCATGGCTCCGTCCGTTCCCGACCCGGATAACGCGATTTTCCCGAACTTCAACGCGGCGTCCGGCCCGTATACCGACACCCAGGCGACAATGCGATTCGATTTCGCACGCAAGGCGGCCAAGAACGCCCATCGTTTGCAGCCGCCGTCGGTGAATGAATCAACGAGCAGGATTCCTGTGTACGATGCGAACGGGGTGCCGGTTCCCCCCGGTGACGAATCACGACGCGCCTTGGAGAACGAACAGACGCAGATTCTCGCTGCCAACACTCCGGTGAGCCGCCCGCCGAGCTTCACGCCGACTGTGGAACCGGAGAAGGAAACGCACGAAGACTACAATCCGGTCACCCAGGACGATGTTGCGGATGAGAAGCTGTTCGGCCGGTTCAGCACGAAGGTTGTGGCGATTGTTGTCGTCATTGTGGTGGTTGCGGCGGCAGCCGGACTCGCCCTGCATAGCCTTTCCGACGGAAGCACACTCGGCGCCGCGAAGCAGTCGAGTGCATGGCCATCCCAGAATCTTGACAAGGTACCGTTCGGTAGCAGCACGCCTACCAGTGATGCCTCATCGTCAGGCTCGTCCGACAAGTCGGACAAGTCGAGCGTCATCACCGAGGACAAGGACGCTTCCGCCGTGCCGACGCCCAAGGTTCCGGAGAATAACACCCCGTATTCGATTGATAAGCAGGAGTTCCTCACCAAGCCCGGCGGGCAGGACGGCTACGGCTACTACATGCATCTGAGCGAGCCGGAAAGCGTGTACCGCTTCGTGGTGTCAATCAGGTCTTCCGGCGGCACCGGCTACCTGTATGCCAATACGACCGCGGATCCGACGCAGGGCGAGCAGGTCGCCCAGTTCTCCTTCGACGCGAGCGGAACGACCGATGTGAAGCTCACGAAGACGGTGAAGAGCCAGGACTTCCTCATGTGGGTGCCGAGGGATAGTCTGCCCGGCAATCAGCTGTATATCAAATCGGTCCAGCTGTATTAAGGGCTGGCCTTCACGGCAGTTCTTGCGGCTGTTTTATAGCTGCTCTTATAGCTGCCGGAGGCGTCCTCTCCGGGGCGGTTGTCTGCGCGTTGTTGCGGACGACCGCCCCGGTTTGTTTTCGGATAGTTGTCGACGCCGTTGCCGCGACTATGGTCCTGCGTTGCTCCGCCATCTGCCGGATGTCTCGCCACTGCGCTGACAGCACAATAATGCCCGTCTGGACGTGCTAGGTTAGGACGCATGAGCGAACAGACAACAGACGTGATCATCATCGGTTCCGGGCCTGCCGGCTACACTGCGGCCATTTATCTGGGCCGCGCCGGGTATCGTCCGGTGGTCATTGCCGGAGCGCTCACGCCCGGCGGACAATTGGTCAATACCACCGAAGTCGAGAATTTCCCCGGGTTCCCGGACGGTATCATGGGCCCCGATCTCATGGATGCCATGCGCAAGCAGGCCGAACGCTTCGGCGCCGAAATCGTCTATGACGACGTGGTCAGCGCGGATGTGCAGGGCGATTCCAAGCGTGTTGTATTGGACGGCGGGGATACGTATATCTCTCGTGCCGTGATTGTGGCCACCGGCTCCCAAGTACGCAAACTCGGGGTGCCTGGCGAAGCCGAATACTCCGGCCGCGGTGTCTCGTACTGCGCCACCTGCGACGGATTCTTCTTCCGCGGCAAGCCCATCGTCGTGGTCGGCGGCGGCGACAGTGCACTGACCGAGGCTGATTTCCTGAGCCGTTTCGGTTCTTCGGTGACGGTGATTCATCGGCGTGACACGTTCCGCGCCTCACGCATTCTGGTTGACCGGGCGGAGAAGAACCCGAAGATCAATTTCCGGATGAACGCCGTGGTGGAGCGTGTCAACGGCGATGATGAGTCTGGCGCACACTCCGTGACAATCCGCGATACGGTGACCGGCGATATGACTGAAATCCCGGCCAACGGGATTTTCGTCGCGATCGGGCACACACCCGCCACTGAATTCCTCCACGGTGCCCTTCAACTTGATGAGCACGGATATATCGCTGTTGACGGCGCTTCGACTCGTACCAGCACGCCCGGCGTATTCGCTGCGGGCGATGTGGTGGACGGCGTGTACCGGCAAGCCATCTCGGCAGCCGGCATGGGTTGCCGCGCAGCCCTCGACGCGCAAGCCTACCTCACCGAACAAGCCTGAGACATTCGGCAGGTATTCGCCCCAGCATACCGCAATTCCCCACCTGTCTCTCTACAATCTGGTTACGCAAACCGTCTTGCCCGCGTAGCCAGATTGTATGATTTCTCAAACTGGTTACGCTCAGCACCACCACGACGCCACTGATTCGTACCACAGCGCAACGCCGATTGAATTGTATTCGATGCTGAAAGTTATCATAACGTTATCTGATTGTTCTGAATACCTAACAATCCACGATACGACCTGGCACGCCGAATAACGGCAGATTCCCGCCTGAATTCAAGCACGGCCACACACAGTGCGGTCGCCATCACCCTACTGAATAACAGAATCCCCGGATTCCTGCTGCAAATCAGAAATCCGGGGAAACCTAGGATTGCGGCCACACCGCGCTTTCAGCTCAAGAGTCCAGGAAATCCGCCTTGCATCACACCCAGTCAGATTCCCCATCGGTGGCTGCAGACGCATTCCCCTCCTGCTGCTGCGGCATCAGAATGTCCAGAATGCGCTGCATATCATCTGGCGACGAGAATGTAATCTCAATCCGCCCTTTCTTCTGATTACCCTTTATCGTAACCTTGGTGTCCAAGCGCTGTTCAAGGTGCTGCCGAATCGGAGAATCAGCCCACGGGTTCGTAACCTTCTTGTTCTCCTTCTTAGGCTTCTCCCCCGCCATGGTCTTCAACGCGACGATTTCCTCCGTGCTGCGTACGGAAAGACCCTCAGCGATGATTCTGTTGGCAAGCTTGTCCATATCTTCTTCATTGGACAACCCAAGCAATGCCCGCGCATGCCCAGCAGACAATACACCCGCGGCGACTTTCTTCTGGACTGAGGCCGGAAGATTCAGCAACCGTAAGGTATTCGCAATCTGCGGCCTAGACTTGGAAACGGACTTCGACAACTGTGCCTGGGTCAGTCCAAACTCATCAATCATCTGCTGATATGCAGCCGCCTCTTCAAGAGGATTCAAGGCAACTCGGTGCAGATTCTCAAGCAACGCGTCACGAAGCATGTTGTTGTCGGATGTCGTCTTGACGATCGCCGGAATGGTCTCCAGCCCCGCAAGCTGCGATGCTCTCCACCTGCGCTCCCCCATAATCAGTTCGTACGGTCGGCGCATCACATCGTTGGTATCGGCGGTATCGTTGGTATCAGCAGCATCCGCCTGATGTTCCGCCGATGCCACAATCTGTGATTGGGGGCGCTTGCGCACCACAATCGGCTGCAATACACCGACCTCGCGGATTGATTCAGCAAGCTCCCGCAACTCGTCCTCATCAAAGATGGTACGCGGCTGTTCTTTGTTTGGACCGATGGCATCCAGCCTCAACTCGGCCAGATAACCGCCCTGCACCGGTTTCAGTTCTTCGTTCCCGCTATCAATATCTGCCGATGTTTCACGTGAAACATTGTCATCCGTCGAACCATTTCCATTGTCGGTATCGGCGATTGCTTCGGTCGAACGAGCGCGGGATGCTTCCTCATTGATGACAGGCTTAACGTCAGTCGCACGATTCTGCTGTACCTTGTTCTCGTCTGCAGTACGCTTCTCTACAACCGTTTCCGTTGATTCCATTGCTCCGAAGAACACGTCGCTCGGATGGGTCATTTCTTCGAGCGACGGAATACTCATCCGATGCTGCAAACGTGATGGCCCATGCGCATGCTGCTTGGTATTGGCAGATTCAGATGAAACATGAGTCGATGTTGCAGATGTTTCACGTGAAACATCGTCATGCTTCCGCTGATGTTGCGGTCGCGCCTCTACCGAAGCCGTATCACGGGCAGTCGTCCGATTCTGCGCATGCTTGTTCTCACGCTGCGATGTGCTGGAGGATATCTTGTCATGCTTGACCGATGTGCTGACACCAGCCTCAACTGTGGCCGGATGATTTGGATCAGCGGCCTGTTGCTTGGGCTCATTCGGATCTCCAGGCAATGCGGGGAACAATGCTCCAAGTCCTTTGCCCAGACGTGACTTCGTTGCCATTCAGTGCTCACCTCGTTTTGCTTCCAAAGTTGCCAAGACCGCCGGAGATCTTCTCGCAATTTCAAGAGCCGCTTCCCCATAGGCAATCGCTCCCATGCCATGCGGGTCATATGCGATCACCGTCTGCTGGAAACTCGGCGCCTCTGAGATCTTGACCGAACGTGGAATCGTCGTGTCAAGCACAATATTGGGGTAATGGTTCTTCACTTCATCATAAACTTGACGGCTCAGAATCGTACGCTTATCGAACATCGTCACCAACATGGTGGATACCAACAGCACGGGATTGTAATGCTCCTGCACCAAACCGATTGTGTTGATGAGCTGCCCCAATCCTTCGAGCGCATAATACTCAGCTTGGATAGGAATCAGTACTTCTGTCACTGCACACATCGCATTGATTACCAGCAGGCCCAAGCTTGGCGGACAATCGACAAACACATAGTCGTAGGGCTCATCACATGATTCTAGATACTCATCTAAGGCATGCTTGAGCAAATCGGTCCTGTCGCCGAGATCGGCAATTTCAAGTTCCGCACCGCTCAAATCAATGGACGCCGGGACGACATCCATATGGTCAAATGACGGGCATTGCTGAATCGCTTCACGAATAGTCGTACGCCCCTCGATGACGTCATAAATCGAGGGTTCACCGGAGATGTGGTGCGCACCCAATGCCGTGGACGCATTGCCCTGAGGATCCATATCGAGAACAAGTACCCTTGCTCCACTATCCGCAAGAGCAGCCGCAAGGTTCACCGTGGTGGTGGTCTTGCCCACACCACCTTTCTGATTTGCGACCGCAATACGACGCGTTGATGCCGGCTTCGGGAACGTCACCATATGAAGAGCTTGATACCTGGTGGTTTCCTCGGCAATTTCGCTGCCGAGCGAATCTGCTTGGTCACCAAATATCCGACGGATGATATCCGAGGCGGAATCCATGGACCGACCCCCTTGCTCTGAACCTGTTGAACGTTGTGCAGCCGTCGACAAAGCTCCTCCTTGATATGCAGTTGTTCCAGTTTCCCCACTGCACTGGACATGCCCGGCAAGATATCCACCTCATTGTGGATAAATGTGGACAACAATGCATAACTCTGTGGATAACTTGGTTTCACGTCGCCACAAACCCGCAGGAATTCGCGGAAACAACATTTCCTGAAGGTAAACACAATTTTGTGGATAACTTTTTTCCCCACGTGAAATTGTGGATAACCTAGTTTCTCGAAACAGGAATGAGTGGTGTATAACCTATATTCGCAATATCCGTATCACATCCGACAATCAATCGTCAGATGTCCATGTTTCACGTGAAACATGGACAAGAATGTTGCGACGATGACGGGTGAGTGGCTGGTATCATCCACATAATTCATTGTTAATCGCGTAGCTCAACGCGAATGGATTTTGCCATGCCACCTCAGGTATACGGGAAACAACATGGTGGTTTGACTACATTGTTGACTATCCGACTTGTCTTTGTAGATGTCGATTCTCGTCCCGACGACGTTCCTGCCCCGGAGATATTCCTGATGTCCATCGTGATGCAGCTGTTTCCTTCATGCGCTCATAGGCACGGGCGGGCTTGTACAAGATTCTTGATTTCTTCACCTACAATATTCGACGTCAACAGATGGCGCGGCCACACGCACTCCGAGATTCACGCGCAAACGATTTATCACAGCACAGCAACAACTCCTGTTAGAGCACAACACAACATCATGAGCACCATGATTGATCCCATACGACCCTCCTCGCACTGTTCGTCGAACCAGCTCGCGCAACACAATTGATGGAACGATGTTTCACGTGAAACATTCCGTTCCGGTAATCCTGCAACCGATGAGCTTTGAGTGATTGTCACCTGATTCTGTTTATCACATCGAGAAGGTTCATCCAAACAGATTCGCACTCCACAACATCCATTGGCAGAACGGGGACATCGCGCAATCAAGAACACTCACTCACTAGCAATGTTTCACGTGAAACATCTGGTCTTGGAAATATCAACGTTCGCGGTGAAGTCATGTCAGATTCGAGTTCTGTTTTGAAGAATACAAGGCAGAGCACAATGCAACCGACCGAAGTAGATTTACAGGCGGAGGGATAGGCCGAAATTAACGAAAGCACCATAGATACAGATGACCGCTGGGATGCAATTTAACAGTCAGGAAGATGATTCCGGCGATACATAGTCCATTCATTGAGTTGCTGCACAGAGCAGTGAACTTGAGAGCGATTCATCCGTATTATCAACGATAGAGTCTCATCAAACGTACCCCCCTGACAAACTCAACTCCACATTCATCTTGAGGAGTGCACATCGAAACACCCTATTGATTCCCCATGCAGCAACACATGACAGCTTACCAACAATGTTTCAGGTGAAACATCATCCTTAATCACGCACTCACATGTCAAATCGGGTGCATCACGACGGACCTATTGAGCAGTGACGACGTGGACTTCTTAGTATTCTTCCCGTGGCATCCTTCATAAAGGAGAAGCCAGGTATCGACAACGTTTTTATCCATATCCTTTTTCGCTAATCTTGCAATGCGATTATGGTCGCCTTATTAGCGAGGCACAGACTAGTCGCAGATGACGTTCACAATTCGTGTTGACTATGAGATTTTGAATACAGCCGCTCGTTACAGCTACCAACTGACGCTGATGAACATGCAATCAATACATGGAACGGCGGCAACAACCCCTACAGAAGAACTTATCTGCATCTAGTGGTTCTACACACCGACACATGCTGTCTCATCGCCACACGGTTATTCACCGCTCAACTGTCCCAGCGCGAACAATTCAATATGAAGGCATTAGTCATTTGAAAGACTGCGGATCGAAGCAACGAATATCATCATTACCCTTCCCAAACCTGTTGATGTTTCACGTGAAACATCAACATCGCAGACCTGTACGAAAAATTCTTGATGCGGGCCCTCCCAATACGGAAGGTAGGCACTAAGTGAGAGGACGATATCGGCAGTAGCGCAGTACTATAGGACGTCCATACGCCGGTATTGACCACAGCGGCCTAACTATCGACGATGTTTCACGTGAAACATTCCACCAATATCAAATCAGTTCCAAAGTACCGATTGACGGGATTATCTGGCCAGTAGTGTTCAAATTCAATTGTCGGACATCACCCACCGAGCAACATATCTCCAGCACCTCAGGCATTCCGGTACTTCAACAACAGCCGTCTATACCACGAAAAACCCAGGGTCGAACGAAACAATGGGTGCCTACATCTTGTCCACCAACACCACATGCGTCGGTTCAAGCCCCTCCCCCACGGGCGCGAGACACACACGTGCATGACCGCCGTGGAATTTGCGAATCATCTTCTCCGCCTTATCAAGTTCAATCTGCGCGGAACGACCTTTTAAAGCGATGAGTTGGCCGTGCGGCTTCAGCAACGGCAGGGTCCAACCGGAAAGCTTGGTCATCGGCGCAACAGCCCGGCAAGTAACCGCGGCGAACGGCTCGATATCATGCTTTCTAATCTGGTTGATGACTTCCTCGGACCGCGCACGCACAATCTTGACATTCTCAAGTCCGAGCTGTTGCACGCACTCCTCGAGCCACTCAACACGACGCTCCATAGGTTCAATAAGGGTGAACTCGCAGTCAGGCAGGCAGGCTGCTGCAACAATACCGGGAAAACCGCCACCACTACCGACATCGGCGACCCGCTTCTTGGCATCATGCGAAGTGACTTTACGAATGAAAGGCACCACAGCGGCCGAATTCAGAATATGGCGTTCCCACACAATACGAACATCGCGGGGCCCAATCAAACCACGGGGCTCTCCTTCAGCCATGAGCTTGTCATGGAACCGCTGCAACACCGGGTAGGCGTCGCCGAGAATCTGCTGCGGCAGTGGGGAGCCATCAAGCTCATCAACAGCCGCATCTTGAGGTGTCTGTTCTTGTTCAATCATGAATGCACGTCCTTCTGTAATGATTTCAATGTACTCGAATCACCGGATGATACATATACAGCTGTTTACCAGCTTTCATTCAGTTAAAGCCCTCCGCAACTGGACGCAACAGCCTCCAACCGGTTTGCACCAGCCACAGCCAGCCCCAACCCAACCGAAACCAACCGCACCAACAACGCCTCTTCCCGCACACAATCCCCGAAATCAGCCACCACCCATCCCAAAGAAAGTGCGGTTGCACAAACACGCAGCACAAAGCAGCTCCGTATTCGCACAACCGCATTCAGCATCAGTGCTCATCACCAGATGAGCCGAAACGACTGAAATCAGGCTTCGACGTCACCCGTTTCATCAGCCTCGTCGTCATATTCGTCATCGTAATGCTGATCGTCATCGACGGCGGAAGCCTTGAGATAGATGGTGACATGACGGTTCGGTTCCTCGCCGTGCGAACGGGAGCGCAGCCCCTCTTCGCGGACCAGGTCATGAACCACCTTGCGTTCGAAGGAATTCATCGGCTTCAAATCGACAGGCTCGCCGGTTTCGCGCACTTCGTCGATGGCATCAAGCGCAATATCGCGCAGGTGTTGACGCTTGTGCTTGAGGAATCCGTCAACATCCACAATGAGATGCGACCGCTCACCCGTCTTCTGCTGCACCGCGAGCCGTGACAGTTGCTGCAGAGCGTCCACCACCTCGCCGTTCTTGCCGACCAGATGCTTGATGTCGTCGTC
This sequence comes from Bifidobacterium sp., assembly GCF_051876855.1. Lineage (GTDB taxonomy): Bacteria > Actinomycetota > Actinomycetes > Actinomycetales > Bifidobacteriaceae > Bifidobacterium. Next base: position 24,874 of record NZ_JBJEIH010000041.1, on the reverse strand, counting down.
ATCGTCGGCAACAATCTGCACAACTGGTCGGTTGTTGCGAATGCCCATCTCGATATCACCGTCATAATCGGCAATATCGAGAAGGCCTTCAAGATAATCCGCGGCGATATCAGCTTCCTCATTGAGCTGGTCGATCGTCTTTTCATCATCCTGTGCCATGTGGTACTCCTTGTCGGCTGTATAGGTCAAGTCTAATGGATGGACGGAAATTCGCCGCATCTGCGGACATCACGAATGTTGCTCGGCGCATCCCGTCTTCGTGTCCTGGGGTTCAGGCTTGTGCCGGGGATTCCGGCAGTCGTCGCGGCTGACGCAATGCCGTCAACGCACTGGTGGCGCCGGTATAGCCTGACATACCGGCGCCACCATGGGGTTATTTCTTCTTCTTGCGCTTCGGCTGCTTGCGCTGGAACCCTTCGGTCTCACGACGAGCGGCCTCGTCCTTAGCCTTCTGCAGTTGCTCTTCCTCGAGCGACGGCTCACCGGCGCGCTTGCGACGGGCGTTCTCGCGCTTGTGGTCGCGAATTTCCTTGTCTTCCGCAGCGGGCGATCCCGGCGTCGGGAAGGTGTAAATCTGCCACAGGGAACGCAGGAAGTTGCACACGTTATTGGTCAGCCAGTAAATCAGCACGGCGAACGGGAAGTTCAGACCGGAGAAGATGTACATGATCGGGAACATCCAGGTCATCGCCTGCTGCATGCGGTATTGCTGGCCCTGCATCGAAGCTCGGGGCAGGTTGCGCCGCATGTTGTAGAACTGCATGAGCCACATGAAGAAGCACATGAGCGCGATGAAGATGCCGATGACGATCTTCGCATGCGTATCGGCGTGCATGAAGCGCGTGGTGATGTTCACACCGAAGTTCGAGCTGTCGGAGAACTGCTGCGCGGTGGCCTTGTCAAAGGCACCGAGCGGGGCGCGCTTGCCCTTGGCGATGTATTCGATGGCAGAGAGCACATAGAACATGCACATGAATACAGGACCCTGGATGAGCATCGGCAGGCAGGAACCGGCCGGGTTGGCATCGTTGTCCTGATAGAGCTTCATGAGCTCGCGGCTCATGGCGTCCTTGCTGGCCTGGTCGTTCTTGCCCTTGTACTTGTTCTGGATGTGCTGCATTTTCGGCTGGAGCGCCTGCATCTTGCGCATCGAACGCATCTGCTTGATGAAGATCGGCAGAATGCACGCGTGCACCACGATCACCAGGAAGATGATGGACAGCACCCAAGAAACACCGACGGCGGGCATGCCGAGCAGCGTCAGGAACTTGTGGAAGATGGCCATGATCTGGGTCATCAACCATTCGACCGGGGTTAACAGCTTGTACAGCCAGCCCCAAAAGCCGCTGTCAAGCAAGAACTGATCAGTATTGGTATTCATCGATCAGGCCATCTCCTTCGTGTGCGAGGCCAGTGGCGTCAGTCGCGGCTCCTCATGGGCCTTCGACCAGGAATATCGATAGAACAGCGAGAAACGCTGCGGAACGTCGTCAATACCGCCACGGCTCCATGGACGGCATCGCAGCAGACGCAACAATGCCAGTGTTCCGCCGCGCACTATGCCGAAGCGTCGGATGGCTTGCAGGGCATAGTTCGAACAGGTCGGATAGTATCTGCACCGTGCCGGCGTATTCGCAGAGATATTCCTCTGATACCAGCGGATGGCACGAATCGCGGCTTGCGTTGCAGTTGACATATCGACCGCTTACTTGCCTTGGGCCACCCGTGCGCCGACGGACGCGAACAAACGCTCGACCTGGCGGTCAAGGGATTCGAATGGCGCGTGCGCGGCTGATGGTTTTGCCCGCATGACGATATCGCAATGATCGGGCAATAATTGCTCGTGATTCCGCGCCAAGACGCGGAACCTGCGTTTTACCTTGTTGCGGGTTACGGCGTGTCCCACCGATTTGGATACGGCGAGCCCAAGACGTCGGTACGATGGTGTTCCAAGCGTTGAGTCAGTGGAATCCGTACGCCCGGCCGTCTCGGCGGACTGGGCGTTTGGGGTGCTGATGACGCCCGATTGGGCGCATGAATGTGAATCGTCGCGCACCAGATAGTGCACGACGATGTCATGGTCGCTGACTTTGCGGCGACGTTTCAGCACGGTGACGAAGTCACGGTGGCTTTTAAGCCGCTCCACTGCTCAGTTCGCCGGTTCAGGCAGACAGGGTCTTGCGGCCCTTGGCGCGACGACGGTTGATGACGGCGCGGCCGGAACGGGTGCGCATACGTGCGCGGAACCCGTGCTTCATGTGACGACGGCGGTTATTGGGCTGGAATGTCCTCTTCATAATTTACGCTCCCGGTTTTTCAGCCATGCAAAAGCACGGCTCCTCATGAGTCAAGCTCTACTAAACTACTCTCACCCCTACCCATTCGTCAACACGACACAGCATGTGGATAATTCCTCAGAGTTTTCCACATCGCTTGCCAACCGGCGAATCAATCCCTGTAATTCCCGAAAAACGTTGAAATCACAACGAAACCAAGAGGAAAGTTATCCACAAATTACACTGATGTTATTCACATTTCAGCAATTTCAACACGCAAGGCTGTGGATAACTTCCCGGATTCGGTGTAAACATACACTACGGTATTGTTCTCATATACAGATGGGAACACGAGGTATGCACGAAAGGATGAGGCCGCATGGCGAACAGCTCGCAAGATCCGGCGACCCAGGCCGTGCATATCTGGTCGGATGTACTCGCCGTACTCAAGCATGATGCATCATTGACCGCACGGGACAAGGGATGGTTCGAAGGCGTCATCCCAGAAGCCGTGTTCGGCACCACCATCGTGCTCACGGTCACCAACGCCGCGACGCAGAAGGCGTTGCAGACCGACCTTAATCAGCCTCTGCTCAAAGCGCTCAAGTTGTGCACCGGAATGGACATGTTCCCGGCGTTCAAAATCGAGCCGCACCCCGAGCCGCTCGCTCCACAGCCGGACATCACCATGCCCGACGCCGCGCCGAGATCAGACGCGCAAGGGGAAACCCCCTACCCCGGTCACGCCAATGTCCCTACCGGACAGCAGCAGTCGGCCGCGCAACAATCTTCCGTCCAACAAACCCCGGCATGGGGATCGGGACAGGCTTCGCAGCCCCAATTCGCCGAGTTCCAGCAGCCTGCCATGATGCCTCACCAAGCCACGCACCCGATGCAGTCCGAGACGACGACGCCGATGCATCAGGATCGCGGTCAGATGCCCGGCCAATATCAGCAATCTTCCGGACTCAACGAGCAACACGCCGCCAATGCGTATGGCCAGTATGTTCCCGGATATCAGCAGCCGACAACCCAGCCGCAACATATGGGGCAACCGACCGGCGCCGCGATATACGAGCAACAACCAGTGCACTATGGTGCAGATCAACCGGGTTCCGCAGCGGCCATGCCGTCGACTGCCGCCCAGCCCCATACACCGGCGCCCGTCCCGAATCAGCCTGAAATCCCGTCAACCGTGCCTTCAGGTGTGCCAGATCGGGAGAATTTCAATATCGACCAGCATCGACCCGCCCTCGATCCGGAAACCCATCTCAACAAGAACGCTACCTTCGAAACCTTCGTTCCCGGCGATTCCAACCGTTTCGCGCGTACCGTCGCCATGGCAGTGGCTGAGGGATCCGGCAAGGATTTCAACCCGTTGTGTATCTACGGCGGTTCAGGATTGGGCAAAACCCATTTGCTCAACGCCATCGGCAATTACGCGCTGATTAAGGACCCCACACTCAAGGTGCGGTACGTTACCAGTGAGGAATTCACCAACGAATTCATCGAGGCGCTGCAGAATCCGAACCAATCCCAAGGCCAAATCGCCGATTTCAACCGACGTTACCGTGAAGTCGACGTCCTGCTCATCGACGATATCCAGTTCCTCGGTGGCAAGGAAGCGACGCTCGACAGCTTCTTCCACACCTTCAACACGTTGTATCAGGCGAACAAGCGCATCGTGATTGCATCCGATGTGGCGCCGAAGAACCTCAAAGGCTTCGAGGCCCGCCTGATTTCACGATTCGAATCCGGCCTGACAGTGGATGTCAAGCCGCCGGATCTGGAGACCCGCATCGCGATTCTGCGCATGATCGCCTCGATGAACCATATGAAAATCCCGAACGATGTGCTTGATCTCATCGCCGAACGGTTCACTGAGAACATCCGCGAGCTGGAAGGCGCGCTGACACGAGTCTCCGCAGTGGCGTCACTGAACAACCAGCCGGTGACTCGTGCGCTTGCCGAGCAGACCCTGCAGGATTTCTTCTCGACGGATGTGGAGATCAAACCCACCGATATCATCACCCAGGTGGCGAAGTATTTCCACCTGACCTTTGACGATCTCGTGGGGCGCGCCCGCACGAAGAACATCGCGTTGGCGCGGCAGATCGCCATGTATCTCGCCCGTGAGATGACCAGCATGAGCCTGGTCGATATCGGCGAGGTATTCGGCGGGCGAGACCATACGACGGTGATGCACGCCTACACGCGTATTAGCGACGAAATGAAAGAAAAGCAGGAGACGTACAACTACGTCATGGAATTGACGGTTCGTCTCAAGCATCATTCCACCGAACAATAAATCCTGGACCTGTCCGATCAACCAAGTTGAGCCAGGGACGCGGGCCGGTTTGAAATACGCCTCACGGGCAGTCATATCAGGGGTCCAATCGGGTGACGTCTTGCGTCCAATTCCATGTTCTGTGCGAGACAACGACGCTCACAGCAGGATTTTGACGAATTCAAAATCATCCACCATGGTGGATACGACACACCGAGACTGTGGAGAAATCAGAAAAAAGTTATCCACCGCGTTATTCACAATTGTGGGTAAACCGTGCGAATAACTCGTGGGCAACCTCAGAAAAGCTGTGGATAACTCGTGGATGATTCGGCTTCCGTTGTGGATAACTTTTCAGCGACCTTCTCGCTGTGGATAACTCCCTAGGTTATGCACAGGCTATTCAGGAGTTATCCACATTCCGTGGGTGATTGTGAAGTCTTGCCGCTGTAGGCCTGCATGCACTTATCCACACTATCCACCGGGATTATTACGAAGGCTATTGTTGCTCTTACGTATCATCATCGACATCATCATGCCGCACGCTTCGCACGGACGAATCCGGCTGGGAAGTCCGGCTAGAATAGCCACAGAACACCAATCGAAACGAGGAAGCATGAAAGTCGAAGTGAACACGACCTCGCTTGCGGACGCTGTCGCATGGACCACGAGGGTTATCGACGCACGTCCCGCAAGCCCAATCCTTGCAGGCATCAAGCTGGAGGCCATTGATGGGACACTCCAACTGTCTGCATTCAACTTTGAAATCTCGGCGCGAGATCATATCGAAGCCGGCGTCGATGAATCAGGCAGCACCGTGGTCCAAGGCAAGATTCTCGCGGACATTACCCGGTCGTTGCCTTCCGAGAAGACGTATTTGTCCACTGAAAACTCGACACTGATCATCACTTCGGGCAAGAGCAAGTTCACCATGCAGCTCATGCCAGAAAGTGAATATCCTGATTTGCCAGTCGTTCCGCCGATTTTGGGCAAAGTTGATGGGGAAACCTTCCATCAGGCGGTGGACCAGGCGTGCGTGGCTGTTTCGCGTGAAGAAACCCGACCGGTACTGACCGGTGTGTTCATGCAGTTCGAAGGCGACAAGGTCGTCATGACCTCGACCGACCGATTCCGTCTGTCCCGTGCAACGTTCACCTGGTCGCCGGAAAATCCGGATGTCTCGACCAACACCTTGCTGCGTGGTTCGCTGTTGCGCGACATCGCAAAAACGTTGAACGAAAGCCAAAACGTCACCATCAACTTCAGCCAGGACAACCCCTCGCTCATCGGTTTCGAGAACGCCGGTCGGGTGTCCACGTCCCAACTGATTGACGGTGAGTTCCCTGCAATCGACCGGTTGTTCGCTGACGAATATCCGATTCAGGCGGTCATCGACAAGCAGCAGCTGATCAACTCGATCAAGCGTGTATCGCTGGTCGCGGAGCGCAACGCACCAATCCGGATGGCATTCTCCGGTAGCGAGTTGACGCTGAGCGCCGGTGTCGCCGACGAAAATCAGGCGAGCGATGTGCTCGACGTCGATTTTGACGGCGATGACATCACCGTTGCATTCAATCCGTCCTACCTGATTGAAGGATTGAGCGCGATTGCCGAACCGTTCGTGCGCATGAAGATGACGACAGCGGTGAAGCCGGTTGAATTCAACGGTCAGCAGGAGCAGGATTCAGACGAATCTATGGATTACCGGTATCTGCTGGTTCCGATGCGCTTCAGCAACTGAGTTTGGACTGGGCATCTGAGCCCGAATCAGGCAATCGCCGTCGGCAAGGTGGTGTGGATAACCCTGCCGACGGCGAAATCCTTGTCTGAGCGCGATCGTACTGAACGGCGAGGTGCTGCGAGATTCTTCCACGGCCGTGCCGCATGTGGCGGTCGGCCACGAGAAACCCTCTCAGACACGGAATATGACAATTCGACAGTTATCCACAGGCTTTGTCGGCCAGCCAAAAGACCTAGAAAGGACGGGCGGCGATGAGCGTAATCGTCTCGCGACTGGCGCTCGACCATTTCCGGTCGTGGGATCATTGCATCATCGACCTGCCTGAGGGGGTCACGGTAATCCAGGGCGCCAACGGCATGGGCAAAACCAATCTGGTCGAAGCAATCGAAGTGCTGTCCACCGGGTCGAGTCACAGAACATCAAGCTCACTTCCGCTTGTCCAACGAGGATACGACTCGGCTACGGTCCGGGCTAATATCGTGGATACCAACGCCGCAGACGGCGAGGCAGCCGGGTCGCAACCGCGCAATATCGCGGAATCAGCCAATACTGAATCGGCACCAGATTCCTTTGGATCAAGTTCGGAAGGGCAGATTGGAAAACTGAATTCGAATCAGGATTCACTTCAGAATTCACCCTCTAACCATGACGATGCGGCACAACCAGGCCGCAACACCCAAGAGCGCACTTCCTACACCACCATCGAACTGACCATCCGCGCCCACGGGGCGAACCGGGCGCGCATAGACGGCGGTGCCTCGATGTACATGCGCGACATTCTCGGCCGGATCCCCAGCGTCTCGTTCACGCCGGAAGACCAGCGTCTGGTGTCGGGCGACCCTGCGACTCGACGCGGATTCATTAACCAGGCGGGGGCGCTGCTCATCCCCGGATACGACGAAGTCCACCAGACATGCGCCAAAATCGCCAGACAACGGGCCGCGCTGCTCAAACAGCTGGGAAAATCCTCCGTTCAGGACGGGCGATACGACGATCGGTACGGGCAGAGCGTCCCAAGCGGTGCCGATGCCGGACAGGCGGCCGCGATGCAACCCGCGCTCAGCGGATTGGAGATCTGGACCGGGCAGTTCATCGAGTCAGGCGTTGAACTCACGCGTATGCGCAAGCGCCTCATCGACCAGCTCGCTCCCCTGTTCTCCCGGAACTACGATGCCTTGTCGGGAAGCGAACAGCACGCCTCGCTCGCCTATCTCCCCTCATTCGACGAGGTGCTGGAAGAAGGCGAGCCGCATCAGCTGATCAGCCGGCATTTCCAACGAATCTACCCGGGCGAAGTGGCGCGCGGCCAGAATCTAATCGGTCCTCATCGCGATGACATGGCCATGACGTTGGGCGGCGCCCCGGCCAAGGAATTCGCATCCAACGGCGAAATGTGGACGATGGCATTGGCACTCAAAATGGCGCTTGCCGCCTTGGTTGAGCAAGCTACAGGCAACGCCCCGATGGTGATCCTCGACGATGTGTTCGCTCAGCTTGACGAGACGCGTCGGCGGCAGATCCTTGAATTCGCCGTCCGGCGGGACCAAGTGCTGATTACCGCCGCTGCGGCCGCAGACGTGCCTGATTTGTCGCCGTATGGCACGCATGCGCGGATTGTCGATATTGCCGCTCTCCGGCGTCAAAGCGACGATGCGCAAGCCGGGCAGCTGCTGACGGACGAGACCGTCGCACGAATCAAGGCCGCCCGGCGACAGGCCGACGCGGAAGGCGAGGCATCGGCATGAACAAGCCGGTCGCACGCATGCTCAAACTTGATCCGAGAAAGCTGCCGGCACAGGTGTTCCAACGCTATGCCGCGCGGGCGGGCATCATCCGCGACAGGCAGGAGCGCGAAGCGAAGGCCTGGGAGAGCTTCGGCAAACCGGGCAGAGACCCCAACACCCTCGGGTCGTTGGTCACCCTGCTGGCGAAAAACGGCAACTGGACCCCGCATCTCAAGCTCGCCCAGCTGCGCAACCATTGGGATCAGGTGGTCGGCCCGCAAATCGCGCAGCACTCGGTGGTCGCCTCGTTCAATGACGGAATCCTCGTGATTCGGGCGGAATCCCCGGCATGGACCACGACGTTGACGTATATGATTCCGCAGCTGACCGATACCATCAAGGAACGTCTTGACGGGCTTGATATCTCCCAGATTCGCGTGACCGGGCCTCAAGCGCATCCATTCACCCGTGGCCGCTACGGCAGATACCGACGATAGCGTGGAATAAAGGGCTTGAAAACCGCGAAATATCGCGGAATGTCTTGTATTGCCCTCAGAGCCGCAAAGTCCCCCTTGATGTGTAGAATCACGTACAGTACTGTAAAACGCCTAGAAGGCCCCGTTATTTTCGTTCTAGGGTGTATCGACCGTGTCGGCAGGGGCGCCGCGCGGTGTGCTGGAAGGAATTTGTGTGGCAGACGCTGAAGCTGATTCGCTGAACAATGCTGCGCCCGGGCAGGGCGGGGTACCATCGCAGACAGGTAATGAATCCAAGGCCGAACTCAACGACAAGGTCAACGACGCCATCGCCAACGACAAGCTCGAGAACGCCCAGCTTGATGATTCGCTGTCGCCGGACCATTACGACGCCAGCGATTTGCGTGTGCTGGAAGGGCTTGAGGCGGTGCGTATCCGTCCGGGCATGTACATCGGCTCGACCGGTCCGCGAGGCCTGCATCATCTGGTCTACGAAATCGTCGATAACTCGGTGGACGAGGCCCTCGCCGGCTTCGCTACCCATATCGAAGTGACCATCCTGCCGGACAACGGCATCCGCGTGGTGGACGACGGCCGAGGCATCCCGGTCGACATCGTGCCGGGCGAAGGTGTCTCCGGTGTTGAGACGGTTATGACCAAGCTGCACGCGGGCGGCAAGTTCGGCGGCGGCGGCTACGCGGTCTCCGGCGGTCTGCACGGCGTGGGTATCTCCGTGGTCAACGCGCTGTCGACTCGCATGGAGATTGAGGTGCGTCGTCAGGGCTTCCATTGGACCCAGACATATATCGACCAGCATCCGACGGCACCGCTCGCCCAAGGCAAGCCCATGGAGGACGGCGAATCGACCGGCACCTCCGTGACCTTCTGGGCTGACCCGAAGATTTTTGAAACCACGGTCTACGATTTTGAGACCCTGCGTTCGCGTTTCCAGCAGATGGCCTTCCTCAATCGCGGTCTGCGCATCTCCCTGACCGACCTGCGTGAAATCGACCAAGCGGGAGACGAGGTGACCGGCGACGGCGACAACCCGGTGCAGGAACTCCATCGTTCCGTGACGTACTGCTACGAGCACGGTATCAAGGATTACGTGGCATATCTGGTCAAAAGCCGCAAGACCACCCCGATCGAAGAGGAAGTCATCGATTTTGAGGCGGAAGACCTCAAAATCGGCATCTCCGCGGAAATCGCCATGCAATGGACGACCGCCTACTCCGAATCCGTGCACACCTTCGCCAACACCATCTCCACAACCGAAGGCGGCACCCATGAGGAAGGCTTCCGCGCGGCGCTCACCACGCTTGTCAACCGGTATGCGCGCGAGAAGAACATCCTCAAGGAGAAGGACGACAACCTCTCCGGCGACGACGTGCGCGAAGGCCTGACCGCCGTCGTATCCGTCAAGCTCACCAACCCGCAGTTCGAAGGACAGACCAAGACCAAGCTCGGCAATTCCGAAGCGAAGACCTTCGTACAGCGTGTAATGACCGACAAACTCGGCGACTGGTTCGACGCACACCCTGCCGAGGCCAAAAGCATCATCCAGAAGGCGATTGAGGCTTCCCGCGCCCGTATCGCCGCGAAGAAGGCCCGCGAATCGACCCGACGCAAGTCAATCTTCGAATCCGCAGGTATGCCGGACAAGCTCAAGGACTGCCAGTCCAACAATCCGGAGGAATGCGAGCTGTTCATCGTCGAGGGTGATTCCGCAGGCGGCTCCGCCATCCAGGGGCGCAACCCGATTACCCAGGCGATCCTGCCGCTGCGAGGCAAGATTCTCAACACCGAGCGCGCCTCCATCGACCGCATGCTCAAGTCCGACACCATCGAGTCGCTGATTACCGCGATCGGCGGCGGCTACGGCGAAGACTTCGACGTGAGCAAGGTGCGCTACCACAAGATCATCATCATGGCCGATGCCGATGTCGATGGCGCGCATATCGCCACGCTGAACCTGACGCTGTTCTTCCGCTACATGCGACCGATGATCACCGCCGGGTACGTTTATGTGGCCATGCCGCCGCTGTACCGCATCAAGTGGACCAAGGGGCCGCACTCCTTCGTGTACACGGACGCCGAACGCGACCGCGTGCTGCGCGAAGGCAAAGAATCCGGTCGTCAGCTGCCGAAGGGCGAAGGCATCCAGCGTTACAAGGGTCTGGGCGAGATGACCTATCAGGAGCTGTGGGAAACCACCATGGACCCCGACCATCGTATTCTCAAGCAAATCCATATCGAGGACGCGGCGCAGGCGGACGAGACCTTCTCCATGCTGATGGGTGACGAGGTCGAGCCCCGGCGCCTGTTCATTCAGCGCAACGCGCACGACGCACGATTCATCGACGCGTGACCGTACAACGCCGGAATCCGCTGTTTTCCACGGGTTCCGGCACGGAAACCAGCACACTTCATCACTAGCCGTGCATCAGGCTAGCCATCCGACGAGGATGGACAAGAACACGAAGGATTTACCTTGGCAGACGAAAACAACACCAACACCCCGGAAGACGGCGGGTCGAGCAATGACGACCAGCTCAACGGGCTGGACAACAACCGCGAGCCGTTGAGCCCGCAGGAAGCCGACAACACCGATTACGGCCTGATGAAAGGCCAGCGCGTCCAACCGATTGATTTGCAGCAGGAAATGCGTGAATCCTACCTCGCCTACGCGCTGTCCGTCATCGTGGAACGTGCGTTGCCGGACGTGCGTGACGGCATGAAGCCGGTCCACCGTCGCGTCATCTACGCGATGTATGACGGCGGATACCGCCCGGATCGCGGCTATAACAAGTGCTCCCGCGTCGTCGGCGACGTCATGGGCAAGTACCATCCACACGGCGATGCCGCCATCTACGACACGCTCGTGCGTATGGCTCAGCCGTGGTCCATGCGCTACCCGCTTGTGGACGGCCAGGGCAACTTCGGCTCCCCTGGCGACGACCCGGCAGCCGCCATGCGTTACACCGAATGCCGTATGGCTCCGCTCGCCATGGAAATGGTGCGCGACATCGACAAGGACACCGTCGATTTCGTGCCCAACTACGACGGCAAGACCCAAGAGCCGACTGTGCTTCCGAGCCGTTTCCCGAACCTGTTGGTCAACGGTTCCGCCGGCATCGCCGTCGGCATGGCCACCAACATTCCGCCGCACAACCTGCGCGAAGTGGCAGACGGCGTGCACTGGGCGCTCGATCACCCGGAAGCGAGCCGCGAGGAGCTGCTCAACGCGCTGATTGAACGGATCAAGGGACCGGACTTCCCGACCGGCGCGACCATTCTCGGCCACAAGGGCATTGAGCAGGCATACCGCACCGGCCGAGGCCTGATCACCATGCGGGCCGTGGTCAACACCGAGGAAATCAACGGGCGTATGTGCCTGGTGGTCACCGAACTGCCGTATCAGGTCAATCCGGACCGTCTGGTCGTCTCCATCCGCGAGGCGGTGCGCGACGGCAAGATTCAAGGCATTGCCGACATGCGCGACGAGACCTCCGGCCGTACCGGCCAGCGCCTGGTGCTCGTGCTCAAGCGCGATGCGGTCCCCAAGGTCGTGCTCAATAACCTGTACAAGCATTCCCAGCTGCAGCAGACCTTCGGCGCCAATATGCTCGCCCTGGTCGACGGCGTGCCTCGCACGCTTAGCCTGGACGCGTTCATCCGCCACTGGGTCTCACACCAGCTCGACGTCGTCGAACGCCGTACCCGGTATTTGAAGCGTGAGGCCGAAGAGCGCGATCACATCCTGCAGGGTTATCTCAAGGCCCTCGACATGATCGACGAGGTCATCGCCCTCATCCGTTCCTCCAAGGACGTGGACACCGCCCGTGAAGGCCTCAAAGACCTGCTGGACGTCGATGACGTGCAGGCGGACGCAATCCTCGCGATGCAGCTGCGCCGCCTCGCCGCCCTCGAACGGCAGAAGATCCTCGACGAACACGAGGAATTGCAGCGCAAAATCGCCGATTACAACGACATCCTCGCCAAGCCGGAGCGCCAGCGCCAGATCGTGGGCGACGAGCTCGACGAAATCGTCGAGAAGTACGGTGACGACCGCCGCACCCGCATCCTGCCATATTCGGGCGAGATGAACGTCGAAGACCTGATCGCCGAGGAAAACGTGGTCGTGACGGTCACCCATTCCGGCTTCATCAAGCGCACCAAGGCCGACGAATACCGGGCCCAGCACCGCGGCGGCAAGGGCATCAAAGGCACCAAGCTGCGCGAGGATGACGTGGTAGACCACTTCTTCCTCACCAGCACGCACAACTGGCTGCTGTTCTTTACCAACAAGGGACGCGTATACCGGCTCAAGGCCTACGAGCTGCCCGAGGGGTCGAGGGATTCCAAGGGCCAGCATGTGGCTAACCTGCTGCAGTTCGCCCCCGACGAGACCATCCAGGCGGTGCTGTCGATTCCGAACTACGAGGTCGCCAAGTATCTGGTGCTCGCCACACGGTCCGGCAAGGTCAAGAAAACCAGCCTCGCCGAATATGATTCGCCTCGCCAAGGCGGCCTGATCGCCGTGCGATTGGCTACTGACCCCGAAACTGGGGAGCCGACCGATGAGCTGATCGGCGCCGCGCTGTGCAACCCGGAGGACGACATTATCCTCGTCTCTAAGCACGGTATGAGTCTCAAGTTCCGCGCGGATGACGAGCAGCTGCGTCCGATGGGCCGCCAGACCGCCGGCGTGCAGGGCATGAAGTTCCGTGACGGCGATGAACTGCTGTCCATGGACGTCATCTGGGGCGACAGCGACAAGGATCTGTTCGTGGTCACCAACGAGGGCTTCGCCAAGCGCACGGCCATCAGCGAATATCGTCTGCAAGGCCGTAACGGCTTCGGCGTCAAGGCCTTGCAACTGGCGGAAGGTCGCGGCTCGCTTGTCGGTGCGCTCGTGGTCGGCGAAGACGACCAGGTCATGGCCATCATGAAGTCCGGCAAAGTCATCCGTTCGGATGTGTCCGAAGTCAAACGGACAGGCCGAACCACGCAGGGCGTGACCTTCGCCAAGCCCGACAAGGGCGACGAAATTCTCGCCATCGCGCGCAACGCCGAGAAGGATGACGATGATGAGGACGACCAGACCGATGCCGATCAGCATGATCAGCATGATCAGCACTCGGATGAGGCCACGGCCGCACAAGGCGCGCAGCAGTGAACTGACGGCGGGCCGTGTCGGAATACCATGGCGCGGCCCGTCGGATAGTGTGCAGACCTTGCCGCCAGAGCGGCAATCGTCCCCGAACACTGGTAGGTTCACTAATCAGGCGAAGGCAGTCGGAACGTCCAAGGAGAAACAATGAGCGAATACGTCGACGACGAGGGGCGCCGCGAACCACGCGTAGGCAGGACCGTCTCGAACCAGCCGATCAGTACCGGTAACGAGGCGCCGATGCCGTCTGCGGCGCGTGCAGCGGCCGCGAACAAGCGTCGGCACCATACGCCGCGCGCACGGCGTATGAGCCTGTCCCTGACCCGAGTAGACGCTTGGTCGGTGGCCAAAGTCACCTTCCTGCTCAGTGTGGCCGGGGGCATCATTCAGATTGTGGCGGCGGCGCTGTTGTGGCTGGTGCTGAACATGGCGGGCGTGTTCGACCAGGTCACGCAGATCGTCTCTTCGACAGGCCTTGATTCCAGCGGATTCAACCTCGCCGACGTGCTCTCGCTGAGCACAGTGCTGAGCACAGTGACTATCCTCGCCATCATCGGCGTGGTGCTGTTCACCCTGCTGGCGACGATTTTCGCGCTGCTGTACAACGTGGTCAGCTCGCTTGTCGGCGGCGTCCATGTGACCTTGGGTGACGACTGACGGCCATTCCCTATCATTTGTGGTCTTTTTGGTCAATCAGGGGCGGTTCCGGTACTCCGGGCCGCCCCTGATCGTATATGCGGCCTAGGGTATGCGGCCTAGGGACGTAACGGCTTGTCGGATATCGAGTATTTCCGGCCAAAGGTATTGCCCTGGAAACGTTCCGTCAGGTGATGTATGCGATGATATGCGCGATCGGGTGGAAGGTGTGGGGAAATGGCGGAATCCTTTGGTATCTGTCAGTTTGTGTATGTTCCGGCATACGCAACTTGATGGAAGATGCGGAGGGGTGGCGGAATTCTCCGACATCTGTTGGTTTGTGTATGTCTGGGCATGCGCGACCTGATGGAAGGCGTGGAGGGACGGTGGAGTCTTCTGGTATCTGTCGGTTTGTGCATGTTCCGGCATGCGTGGCCTGATGAAGGGTATGGAAGAATGGCGGAGTTTCCCAGTATTTGTTGGTTTGTGTATGTCTGGGCATGCGTAGCATCGTGTCGGCGGCGCCTATGGTCCGTAGGGCGTTTGTTTCTGGCGTTCGGCGTATGTCCCGGCATACGCAAACTGACACCACCTTGGCGCTATGGCGGCCCTGATTGCGTTCGCGATGGCGGGAAAAACACGGAACGCGGGTTCAATGCCTGCCACGCATACGGTCGCAACCGAGACGCTGCATTGTATGGTCACCTTGCGCGGAATGCTCCCGACACGCCTACGGCCGCAGCGTTCCTCGGAACACGTGATTGCTCAAACTACTGGCGGGACATGCCGACGGCGAACGTCATCGTGCCCTGCGTAAGATGACCGAAGAGCAGGTCATACGAACAAGGAGGCGATCATGTCGGATACCGGACAGCCCCCAGTGTCCCGCGTCCCGGATGATGCGGCCGCAACGGAAGACACCTCTGCGGCGGTATTGCCGGACAGCGCATTGACCACTCGGACGGCATCATCTTCGATGGGATCATCCTCGAAAGATCCTCAGGCCTCCTACTCCTACGTTGACCCGTGGAAGCCTGATTCTGTGCTCGAAGGGTATCAACAGGCCACCGTCCACCTCGGTGAGGACGCCGAGGGCGAGATTGTGGCAACCTTCGTGCGCAAGGACCCGTCGAAACTCACCTTGCAAGAACGGTGGCGGCGCTGGCATTTCAGCGTGCGCGGCCATCGTCTGGCCATCATGTACGTGCACGGGTGGAACGACTATTTCTACCGCCGGCACGCATCCGAATACTGGGAATCGCTGGGAATCCCCTTCTACGCCGTGGATTTGCGCAAATTCGGGCGATCCTACCGTCCCTACCAGACCCCCGGGTATATCGAGGATCTGCATGAATATCGTCTGGAATTCAACGCCTTGCGTGACCAGATCGTCAAAGAGCAAGGCAAGGATGTCCGCATTCTGATGATTGCCCACTCCCAAGGCGGACTGAGCGCTTCACTGTGGGTCAACACCGAACGTCCCCACCATGTTGAGGCACTCGCGCTGAATTCCCCTTGGCTTGAGTTGCAGGGCAACCGCATGTTCCGCTTGCTGTCCACGCCGGTCGTGCAAGTGTACCGGCTGCGCGGTGGCAAGACCGTCATGCCGATGCGTGACCCGGGATTCTACGCCCGGTGCATCAAACGGTCGACCGGAGGCGAATGGGACTATCTTGACCACCCGCTCAATCCGGGGGTTGAGTTTCTCACGCGGGCAGGCTGGATGCAGGCAATCTACAACGGGCAGGACGAGATCGCGAAGAATCTCGACATCCAAATCCCGGTCCTTGTGTGCACTTCGGACAAGTCGATGATGCTGCAATCCACATGGGATGAAGGCATGCGCGAAGCCGACAGCGTGTTGGACATCACCGCGATCCGTCAGGCGGCGCTGCATCTGGGTGATGTGGTCGCGCTGGCGACGATTCGCGGCGGTT
This sequence comes from Bifidobacterium sp., assembly GCF_051876855.1. Lineage (GTDB taxonomy): Bacteria > Actinomycetota > Actinomycetes > Actinomycetales > Bifidobacteriaceae > Bifidobacterium. The sequence continues at coordinate 8,624 of NZ_JBJEIH010000041.1, read as the reverse complement.
TGCATGATTTGAGTATGTCCAAGCCGGATGCGCGGCGCAAGTATTTCCGCATCGTCACCATGTGGGCGTCGATGATGGCGTGGCGGCGTGTCATTCCCGCCAAGTGGGTGGATGAAGCTTTGGCGAAACTCTGATTTCTTCGCGAGCCTCGCTCGTCGGCATGTTCTCAGGAATCGCCATGCCGCTTGAAATAAATCCCCCAGCCCTTGCGCTAGTGTTGTTGCACGATGAGTATCGTAACCCTGTACGCCAAGACCTTCGGCACACCGCTGCTGATTGCGCTGTTGCTCTGGCCGTTCATTTCAGCGTTCCTGACCCTGCCGATTCTGGCGCTGCTCTATCACCATGAGCATCGTCTGCGGTTCGCCTCGACCATCGGCTCGTATCTGAGCGTGCTGTATGTGGTCGGTCTGCTCACTTTCACGCAGTACCCGATGCCGGATGAACCGGACCGATATTGCGCCACGCACCATCTTTCGCCGCAGCTCAACCCGCTTGAATTCATACAGGACGTCGCCACCGGCGGGGTATCGGCGGTGATGCAGCTGCTGCTCAACATCGTGCTGTTCATGCCGCTCGGATTCCTGCTTATGCGGTTCCTGCGGCGCAATATCGGTCATACCGTCATCGTCGGTTTTCTGCTGTCACTGGCAATCGAATTGACGCAGCTGAGCGGATTTTGGGGTATTTACCCGTGCTCGTATCGGCAATTTGACGTCGATGACTTGCTGACCAACACCTTGGGTGCTCTCGTCGGGTACGGCATCGCGAAACTGTGCGACCGGCGGTGGCCGCAAAAACCGGTTGACCGGGCGGAAATCAACCACCGGCCCGGCATTGTGCACCGCGGGGTGACCTTCGCGATTGACATGATTATGGTCACTTTGGGATACTATCCGCTGGGCATCGCCATGGTGTGGCTGTTCCATGCGCTCGCCAAACCGCTGCCCGATGGGACGTTCCAGCTGGCAGGCGCCATCGTGCACGTCGAATCCCTGAATATCGTAGTCACCGTACTCGGCATGGTGTCGTTCCTCGTGTTCGAATTGTGGATTCCGGCGGCGCATCGTGGGCAGACGCTCGGCGGCATGTTCACCCACATGAGTATGGAAACCCGTGAACGCCACGGGTGGCGACGAATGCTGTTCTATGCGATCCGCACGGCGATTATCGGTGGATGGTTCCTGCTCACGCTGCTGCAGAAGGATACACACAGCGGGTTGCTGGTCATTGCGGTCGTGGTGTTTGCGCTGATATTCAAGCAGATGCCTTGGGATTACGCTCCGGGTGACTCCGAATCGGGGCACGCGGATGCTGATGACGTCGGCGATGCCGGCGATGCTCACGGCACTGTTTGTACTACTGACGGCACTGTTGATACTACTGACGGCACTGCTGGTACTGATGGCGCTGCTGTCACTGCCCTCACTGAGAACGTCGTCAACGCACCGGCACCGCCCATATCCCAGAACCGGCAGCAGTGAAATCGGCACAATAGCGGGAAAATCGGCGATTTTGGGGCAGGAACCCGAATGAAAATTCCCGCTGTCTGTTGCGTCAGACGACCTGCCGGCGCAGACAGACAGCGGGGAACGTGTCAGAAGATGCCCTGTGCGACCATGGCGTTCGCGACCTTGACGAAGCCGGCGGCGTTCGCGCCCAGCATCAGGTCGCCCTCACGGCCGTATTCCTTCGCGGCGTCCAGAGAGTTCGCCACGATATCCTCCATGATCTGCTTGAGCTTGGCATCGACCTCGTCGAAGGTCCAGCTCAGCCGATACGAGTTCTGGCTCATCTCCAAGCCGGAAACGGCCACGCCGCCCGCATTGGCGGCCTTTGCTGGGCCGTATAGCAGCTTCGCGCCCTGATACACGGCGATTGCCTCCGGCGTGCTGGGCATATTCGCACCTTCGCACACGACCGTGCAGCCGTTGTCCACCAGCGTACGGGCGGATTCGCCGTCAATCTCGTTCTGTGTGGCGCACGGCAGCGCGATATCGCACGGGACGGTCCACACGTCACGGCAGCCCTCATGGTATTCGGAACCGGGCACACGATTGGCATATTCCTTGATACGGCCGCGATGGCCGAGCTTGATGTCCTTGACCACGTCGAGGTCAATGCCCTGGGGGTCGTAGACATAGCCGTTGGAATCGGAGCAGGTGACGACCTTCGCGCCCAGACGCTGCGCCTTCTCAATCGCGAAGATCGCGACATTGCCGGAACCGGAGACCACCACGGTCTTGCCCTGGAAGGAATCGTTGCGCAGCACGCGCAGCGCCTCCTGCGTGTAGTAGCACAGGCCGTAGCCGGTCGCTTCGGTGCGTGCCAGCGAACCGCCGAATTCCAAGCCCTTGCCGGTGAGCACGCCGGAATATTCGTCGCGGATGCGCTTGTACTGGCCGAACAGATAGCCGATTTCGCGGGCACCGACATTGATATCGCCGGCCGGAACATCGGTGAACTGGCCGATATGACGCTGCAGCTCGGTCATGAACGCCTGGCAGAAGCGCATCACCTCGCCATCGGAACGGCCCTTCGGATCGAAATCGGAACCGCCTTTGCCGCCGCCCATCGGCAGGCCGGTCAGGGAGTTCTTAAGGATCTGCTCGAAGCCGAGGAACTTGATGACAGACTCGTTGACCGTCGGGTGGAAGCGCAGACCGCCCTTGTACGGGCCGATTGCGGAGTTGAACTGCACACGGTAGCCGCGGTTCACCTGGACACGGCCTTCATCATCCATCCATGCGACGCGGAACTTCACTACACGCTCCGGCTCGACGAACCGTTCCAGCACACCGTTGCGCTCATATTCCGGATGCTTGGCGACAACCGGTTCCAGGCTTTCGAACACCTCGCGAACGGCCTGCAGGAACTCAGGCTGGTCGCCGTCGCGGCGTTCCACTTGCGCATATACGCGCTTGACATACTCTTCAGTGAGCATAGCTCTCCCCTCATTGGTCGGGTTATTGATAAGACGGTTTTATTTTAAGCGCGGGTGCATGGACCGGCAAGACCATAGATGCTGCGTTCCGCCCCTTGGACAGGCGGCAGACGACGATTCCGGCGCGACTACCAGGCAAATCGGGCTTTCTCAGGCGTGTCGCGATGCCGATTCATGGATGCCGGACGGTACGATACCAAGCAGAGCTGTTTTAGCCCCACGTCGACTGCATCTTCCTTGGCGGACGCCGACGGCGTGCCACCTGTCGGACCGGCATGTTCGATGCCGGCGGACGGACAATCATCCAAAGCCGGCCAGTATGGCCGTCAATCGACAATGACAATCAACAATCGTATGAATCGAGAATAAGAATGATAGACGGATTCAAGAAATTCATCGCACGCGGCAACATGATCGACATGGCTGTCGGCGTGGTGATGGGCGCCGCGGTCACTGCCGTGGTGAACTCCATCGTCAACAACCTGATCAACCCGCTCATCGCCATGATCTTCGGCAAACCGAATATGGACGGCCTGCTCGCGTTCACCTTCAATGGCGCGACTGTGTCCTTCGGCGCGATTCTCAGCGCGGTGCTGAACTTCCTGATTGTGGCGGCGGCCGTGTACTTCTGCATTCTGGTGCCGATCAACAAGCTGCGGGATATGTCCGAGGCGTTGATCGCCAAGGCAAAGGGTGAGGAAGATGCCAAGGCCAAGGAAGAGCAGGAAAAGAAGCTGGGCAGCGAGGAAGAGACCGTGCTGTTGCTGCGCGAAATCCGTGACCAGCTTGCCAAGCAGGGCGGCGACAACACCTCTGACATGCCATCCGGCGTGCGCTGACACCCGAATCCCGACGCCCGGAACCCGACCTTCCCAAACTGTCTGCGCCTGCGTGCCCGTTTGCGTAGCTGGTTTGTGGGGAGGCAGGGAATGCAATAATCCCCGGAACTCTGCTGATTTCAGGGTTCCGGGGGTTTGTTGTGGAGCTAGCCGGGTTCGAACCGGCGACCCTCTGCTTGCAAAGCAGATGCGCTACCAGCTGCGCTATAGCCCCATGTGAAAAAAAGAGCGGCTCGCAGGCCGCTTAATTTTTCGACGTGGGCCCGGGAGGACTTGAACCTCCGACCTCATCCTTATCAGGGATGCGCTCTAACCACCTGAGCTACGGGCCCGATCCGCACGCTAAAAGCGCACAAGCAGATATAGTACCATATTTGACACTTCCGTCAACCCACGGGTATCCGGCGTGTCGTTGTGTGCGGAATGCGGTACCGCTCGCACTTCTTCGGTTTCGACTACGCTGATGGGCATGTGTGGACGATTCGCCGCGGAGCTTGATTACCCAGAGATTGCGCAGATGCTGCACGCGCAACCATCCGCCGGATTGCCCGGGAAATCATGGAATGTCAGCCCCACGCAGACTATCGCCGTCATCGGGCAGGACGCGCATGGGGGCAATCACCTCGCATCCGCCTACTGGTCACTCATTCCGCCCACCGCCGAATCAAAGAAACTCCCCTACCCCACGTTCAACGCCCGCATTGAATCAGCGCTCGATAGGCCGACCTTCGCACAGGCCGCGCGGCATAATCGCGCGATCATTCCCGTATCCGGCTACTACGAGTGGATGGCGGAACGCAAACCCTACTACTTCCATGCCAAAGACAATCGGCCGTTGCTACTGCTGGGGCTGTACTCCTGGTGGCTATCTAGGGAACGGGCGAATGCCACCTGGCTACTCACCGCAACCATTTTGACGCGCGACGCGGTCGGTATCGCCGCCCAGGTCCACGACCGGATGCCAGTGCTCAGCGATCCGCAACACGCGCAGGAATGGCTCAATCGCAGCGTTTCTGGAGACAAGATTCTCCCCGCGGCATCTGCGTATGGGGCTCGGCTGTCGCAGTCATTGCTCGCAAGTCATGAAGTCGCGCCATTGCATGGCGATGGGCCGGAACTCACCGAGCCGTATGATGAGATGATGCTGCGCTTCTGATAGCCGGACTATAGCGTCCACCGGCTCTGTGGCCGCATGCAGGAAGCAGAAAGGACCATGCCGTGACCTACCGACGCCGCACATCAAGACGCGTCACTTCGACGGACATCATCGATATCGGCGGGATGACGGTCACGGTGATTCGCAAGCCGATTCGCAACATGTATCTGCGCGTCCAGCCGCCGAACGGCGACATCCGGGTGACGGCGCCCACGCGGATATCCACGGAGGCCATCGAGACATTCGTCAGCACGCGCAAGACGTGGATTCGCGCGCAGCAACGCAAAATCCAGCGGATGCAACATGACACGATGCGGCTCGTCGGTGGAGCGACGGGCGAGGAGCACCCGGAAAACCAACCGCAGCAGCTGAACAATCAGGCGGGAAGACAACCAAGCGTGGGTGAGCCGGATTCATCCGGAATCGGTAGTCCTAATATCGGCAACCGCAACATCGGTAGTCATGACTCCGCGACCGTGTGGACTGCCGATGTACAGCGGCGTGCCCGCCAATCGCTCGAACGGCAGCTTCCGGCGCTGCTGGATCATTGGACGCGCGTGATCGGGCGTTCGCCGACACGAATCACTTTCCGTATCATGCGGTCGCGATGGGGGTCATGCACCCCGGCGACAGGGCGGATTCGGCTCAATCTTCAGCTGGGACTCATGGAACCACGGTTCCTTGAGTATGTGCTGGTCCATGAGATGACCCACTTGTGGGTGGGCGGCCACGGGTCACGGTTCCAGCAGTTGATGGACCGGTTCCTGCCAGGCTGGCGTGATCTGCGCCGTGAGCTCAACCGTTACGCCGTGCTGTGAGATTGCGAAGGCAATCGATAATAGCTCCGATAACAGGAAATCTATCATGTTAGCGAATAATTCTTACATGTTAGAATTATGTAAGCGAGCAAGGCCGGGGATGATGACTAGGGCGGCATATGGGCCGGTTACGTATGCCAATGCATGCATGACTTGATAGAACCTTGTCGTTGGCTGCGGTGTTCGATGGGATTCGAGGCGTTGTGCATGCCCAGACATACAGAATTGACCGCATTGGCCTCTTGAGAAAGGGTCCACGGCGTAACTGGCTCATCGTGTATGTCGGGGCATACGTGGACCGGCATGGTGCGTATGTCCGGAACATGCCGCAGCCTGCCGTTCCCTCCAAATCCTGATTCATCGCTGTATCGATGCGTCGCTGATACCACGCCTACTCTCATCATGGCCCAGCCATGCTATAAGAATCACGATGTTCTTATACATCCATATCGGTTCAGCGGGCTGCCGTATCGCTGTCGTGCGATTCGCCGGTATCCGCCGCGGCCTTTCCACTATCGGCGATATCCACATGGTCGGGCGAGCCACTTTTGCGTACGTCGATGGTCTCAATCCGCCGCCCGTCGACTTTCGTGACAATCATGTCGTAGCCATCATCGGAGTGCAAAACATCGCCCACAGCGCCCATTTTTCCGGTGTGCGCGAGGAAATACCCGGCGACCGTCTCATACGGGCCGTCTTCGAGCTCGATACCGGTCAGATCGGCGAAATCCTCAATGGTCATGCCGCCGTCAATCGTCGCTACGCCGTTGACGAACGCGGTGTCCGGCGCGGTCTTGCCGTCCTTGGTTTCCGGCAGATCATATTCATCGTGGATATCGCCGACTAGCTCCTCGGTCATATCCTCGAGGGTTACGATGCCGTCCGTACCGCCGTATTCATCAATGACCACAGCGAGGTGGATACCGCTCTTGCGCAGCAGCTCAAGGCTGGGCAGCAGCTTCGACGTACCCGGCAGGGAGATACCCTCACGGGTGATATCCGCCACGGTTTTCGCATGCGGGTCGCGTACATCCAGCAGGTCGCGTACGTGTACGAAGCCAAGCACATCGTCGAAATCCTTGCCGGTGACCGGGTAACGCGAATATGGCATTTCGCGCACGTAGGCGGCGGCATCCTCGATGGTCATATCGCCCTCGAGGAAGATGACATCGGCACGTGGCCGCATCACCTCGGCCACAATCGTTTCTGACGCGTCGAACACGTCATCCAGAATCGTGCGTTCGTCCTTGCCGAGTCGTGTATTGGTGTTGACCAACACGCGCAGCTCCTCGTCTGAAACCTCGCTTTCCGTCTCGTTCGGGTCGAAGCCAAGCAGACGGACCAAGCCGTTCGTGTTCTTGCCGATTAGCCAGATAATCGGCTTGCAGATCTTGGCGAACACGTCAATCGCCGGCACGACCGCGCGGGCGATCTGCTCGGTGCGCTGCATGGCGATGCGTTTCGGCACCATTTCGGAGATGACGATCGAGCAGTACGAAATAATCAACGTCAACACGATAGTGGTCACCGGAGCGGCGATATGTTGCGGAATGCCCCAGCTGACCACGACAGGCACGATCATCGGGGAAATCGCCGATTCGCCGAACGATGCCGACAGGAATCCGGATAGGGTGACGCCCAGCTGCACTGTGGACAAGAAGGTGTTCGGATCGCGTGCGATGCGTGCGACACGTGCCCCTCGCGCGTCCTCCTGTTCCATCTGGTCGAGCTGCGAACCGCGCAGGCTCACCAGAGCCAGCTCAGTGCCCGAAAACACCGCCCCGAGCACGAGGAAGATGAAAATCAGCAGGACGTTCAACCACAATGACGACATACTTCCACTGTAGAAGATGCGCCGGTCAAGGTGATACGGGAGCGGGCACGCTGCCGGCGTGGAAAACCGGTAGCGCGCACGGGGTCGTCTGCGGGTGCGGTCAGAAGCTCAATACCTCCACGAGCCCGGTGTCCATGCAGTAGCGTGCGCCGACGATTATCAGCCGCTCATCCGCCAACGCCTGCTGGATCGGTTGCGAGCGATCCACCAATTCCTCGATGGTGTGGGCGATATGCACGCGTTCGATATCTTCGCGGTCTCGCAATTGCGCCTCATACGCCTGCAATACAGACGGGCCGACCGACCGCACGATCGGGGATTGCGCCTCAGGGAGCAGATTTTCCAAGGATTCTTCCAGCTGGTCTTGTGCATCCTGTGCCGCTTGCGCGTCATCCATCGCTTCGATGTCATCGATGATGGAAGCCAGCGATTGCGCGGTTTCAGAAGAATTATCGCCGTGCCTCACACGCGATGCCAGCACGCCAAGCTGCTGCTCCGCGGCTTGGACGGCGCCGCAATGCTGATGCCCGAGAATGACCAGCAGACTGACATGCAGCTTGTCCACGGCGTATTCCAGCGAGGCGAGCACGCTGTCGTCGATAATCTGCCCGGCGGTGCGGACAGTGAACATGTCGCCGAGACCGGCGTCGAAGATGATTTCCGGCGGCACCCGGGAATCCGAGCAGGACAGCACGGCCGCGTCGGGGCGCTGGGAATCGACGAGGGATTCGCGGGTTTCACGGTCCTGCCAAGCGTGTGTCATCTTGCCTTGGGCGAAACGCCGATTGCCGGCCAGCAGACGGCTCCACGTGGAGGTTGCGGTCGGTTCGTGTTGGACGTCGTCGTCATTGAATGTCTGGTCTGCCATGTGGCCTCCTGCCTGTGATGTGCGTTGCCATCGTATCGCGGATTGCGCTATGCCGTGGGCTGAGCGGTTTCGGCGCGGTACATCTGGGCGGATGTCGGTACAACACTGACGCTGCGTGACGGACAATGCTGTGCGACGGACGGCACTGTGTGACGGACAACACAC
>NZ_JBJEIH010000040.1:0-12242 GCF_051876855.1 Bifidobacterium sp. | reverse complement strand
CCGGTCCAGCATACTTCTCGGACCGCGCCACGCGTCCCCCAGACACCGGTGCCCGGCCTTGGCCTGGATTCCATCGCCCCGGGGCTCGGTACGCAGACATTGCCGGAATCCCTGGTGAAGGTGATTGATTCCCGTCGCTTTGCGGCGACCGTGGATGTCGACGGCGAGCGCATCAACGTCGCCTACACGGATTCCGATGACCTGGCCATGTATGTGCTTGAGCATCCCGGCGCGTATATCGTCAGCCCTCAGGAGGCCGTGGACGCGTTCAACCGCAGGCTCACCGCGGCGACGAAGTTCGAACTAGCCGACTCCGCCCAGAATTCGGAAAGCCTGGAGGTCAACGCCCCCTCGATCAGCCGGCAGGTGCATGAACCGGGCGATCCGGAAAGCATCAAAGCCCGTCAGAAGAAGATCGGGCCCTCATTCCAGACCGGCAGCGAAGTCGACCGCAGGTTGAGGCTCATGCTGTTCTTGTCGGCCCATCTCGGCGAGGAGTTCTCGCTGGCCGAGCTTGCGGAGCGTTTCATCGGCAAACCCAAGTCCGACGATGAGCTCAACAAGTACGTCAACATCATCCACAAGGACATCAATACCTTGACGACGGTATCCGATGACGGTGAGATGGCGGGCAGCCAGTTCTTCGATATTGATTGGCCGCTTCTGGACAGCGAGGGCATCGTGTCGGCAACGAATTCCCTTGGCTTGGAGCGTCTCGCCGGCATTTCCCAGCAGTATCTGAGCATGTTGACGGCCTCGGTGAGTTATTTGGCCCATTCGTCATTGCTTCCCGACCAGCAGCGCGACCAGGCGCAGTCGTTGTATTCGCGCTTGCGTCAGCATGTCAAGCCCGGTCAGACGCCGTGGTTGAGCCTGACCGGATACGAACTCGAACCCCGTGCGTTCTCGGTTGTCAAGCGCGCTATCTCCACGGACAGCCTGCTTGACATGGAGTACACTGACGGCGCGGGCCGTACCCGTCGCAAGCTGGTGGCCCCCGCGAAGATTTTCGTGGATGAGGGCGTGTACTATGCTGCGGTCTGGACGGATGTCGCCTCCGCAGCCCCGCACGATGAAGCGAAGTTCGTGCAGAAAGACGTCACCATCAACAAGGCGAACGGTCTGCCGAGGGTGTGGCAGGTTCTGCGTCTTGCCCGTATCGAGAAGGCTGAACTGGTCGAACCTACCAAGAAGCTCGACATCCCTGACGTGCCGGTGAGCGAATTGCGCAAGTGGAGCTTTGACAACGGCACACAGACCGTGTTTATCACCGACCAGCCTGATTTGCCGTTCACCAAGCGCCTTCCGGGCGCAACGGTCGAACCGTGCGGCAATGGGCAGAAAGTCCGGCTGATTGTCTCGTCCGATTCGTGGTTCGTGGCTTTCTGCATCGCCCATGCGCGGCATATTACCGCTGTTGCCCCCGAGACTTTGCGTTCGATGATTAAGGCCCGCGCCGAGCGTGAGCTCAGCGTGGACAAACGTGAAGACGACGCCGACTGATAGGCTCGAATGCTGTCCGTATCCGGTTGACAGGAGGTTTCCATGCAATGGTGGGTTGTCTGGGTTGTACTTGTCTTGGCGTTGCTGGTATCTCTTGCTGCGGGCTTATGGTATGCGTTCAGGCGGGGGCTTGCGGCATTGCGTCTGGTATCCTCGCTCGGGGATGTCATCGGCAACAGGTTCGCCGAGACGGACGAGTTCGATGAACCGCAGCCGAAACCGGCGTCGTTCACGGTTCCGCTCGAGCAATCCATCGACAAGTACAGTTCCGCTCACGCTCAGGTGATGAGACGCGAGGCGCGCAAGCACGAACGGCATGAGGCCGTTTGGCGTCGATGGAGCGTATTCAACGAGTAGCTCCGTTTCGCACGGTATTCGTTCAGTGTTGACATGGGGGAGAGAAGGCATGTCTCGACATTCGCATCATGCACAGCAAGGGCGTGGGACAGATTCCGGTCACAGTCAGGGGGATGTTCAGGATTCTCCGGCCCAACGGTATCAGCGGTTCAAACACAACCAGCAGTATCGGAAATCTGCTGTGGCAAGGTTCGCGGCTTCGTTGCCGTTCGATCTTGACGCTTTCCAGATTCAGGCGTGTGAAGCCTTGGAATCCGGGGACAATGTCCTTGTGGCAGCCCCGACAGGCGCGGGGAAGACGGTGGTCGCGGATTTCGCGATGTACTTGGCGCACGAACATCATGTCAAGGCGTTCTATACCACGCCGATCAAGGCATTGAGCAACCAGAAGTACCATGATTTGTCTGCGATTTATGGCGCCGAACATGTCGGGTTGCTCACGGGGGACACGTCAATCAACTCCGAGGCGGATATTGTCGTGATGACCACGGAAGTGCTGAGGAATATGCTGTACGAGCATTCCAACACCCTGCTTGCGCTTCAATACGTCATTCTTGACGAAGTCCATTATCTTGCCGACCGGTTCCGTGGGCCGGTGTGGGAGGAAGTCATCATCCATCTGCCGCAATCCGTCCGCATCGTCGGATTGTCCGCGACGGTGTCGAATGTCGAGGATTTCTCCGCGTGGATTTCCTCGGTGCGTGGCTCCACCAGGCTTATCGTGTCCGAGCATCGTCCGGTGCCCCTTGAGCAGCATGTGATGGTGCAGGCCAACGAGCGCACCGAACCGGAGCTCATCGACCTGTATCGTCGAGACAGTGACGGTGAGGCCACGACGCGGCTCAATCCGCAGTTGGTCAGGCGTATCGATCAGCTGGAGCATCAGGCAGCACGCCGACGTCCGCCCCATGGGTCCCGGAAAGGCCGGGGCTTCGGCCGTGGGTCCGGCCGTTCGCAGTATGAAGTCGAGCGGTTCACCCCACGCCGTGCAGCGGTCATTGACGAACTTAATTTCCTTGGCATGTTGCCCGGAATCTATTTCATTTTCTCACGTAACGGCTGCGATCAGGCGGTCGAGCAGTGCATCAATGCGGGGCTGGAGCTGACGACTGACGATGAGGCGATGCGGATTCGTGAAATCGTCGACGAGATGGTCGAAGGGCAGATGAGCCGCGACGATCTCAAGGCGTTGCGGTTCTCGCGCTTCCGTTTCGCGTTGGAGGAAGGCTTTGCCTCGCACCATGCCGGTATGATTGCCCTGTTCCGGCAGATTGTCGAACGTCTGTTCGAAGAGGGGCTGGTGAAAGTAGTATTCGCCACGGAGACCCTCGCGCTCGGTATCAATATGCCGGCCCGCAGCGTCATCGTCGAAAAACTCGAGAAATACGACGGTACAGGGCACGTCATGCTCACCCCAGGGGAATTCACACAATTAACTGGCCGTGCAGGGCGTCGCGGCATCGATACGATTGGTCACGCAGTGATTGTTGACCATAAAGGGTTCGTTCCGGCCACCGCCGCGGCGTTGTCCAGCAAACGCGTGTATCCCTTGCATTCGAGTTTCAAGCCAACATTCAATATGGCCGTGAATCTGCTGTATTCCAGCTCCTACGAAACCGCCCGCAAGACGCTAGACCAGTCCTTCGCGCAATGGGAGGCGAATGAGTCGGCGTGGCAGCTTGAGTCCGAGATCCATACGCTTGAGCATGCTTTGGAAGGCTACGAGCAGGCGGCATACTGCGATCGCGGTGATTTCACCCAATTCATGCTGTTGCGGATGAAACTCAGCGATTTGCAGAAGAATGGGCGGCGCGAACTCAAACATCGTTCGTTCCCGTCTCAAGAGGCGCGCAGCGACGCCTTCCATGATCTCGATAGGCAGATTGCCGAAGTCAAATGGGAACAGCAGCACCATCCTTGCGCCTCATGCCCTGATGTGCAGGAACATCTCAGGTGGGGGCATCGCTGGATGAGGGAGCGGCGCGAACTCGACAGGGTGCAACGGCGCTATGATTCGCGCACAGGGTCCGTGGCCAGACAGTTCGACCGCATCTGCGACATCCTTGTCGAACTTGGGTATCTTGAACGCCATCAGAACGGTCAGGAGCAAGTCGAGCTTGCGTTGACAGCAGGAGGGCGTCTGCTCCGCCAGTTGTACAGTGAGCAGGATCTCGTCCTCGCGCAAGCGATCCGAACGGGATTGCTGGATACCTTGACTCCGCAGCAGCTCGCCGCAGCGTTGTCAGGGCTCGTCTATGAGTCGCGCAGGGGAGAGGGCGGCGAACCTCGCCGGTATCCCGGCGGTTCTACCGGGCCGGTCGCCCACGTCTGTTCGCAGCTACGCTCGATCAGCATGCGCACCAATGCGATGCGAGAAGATTACGGACTTGATCGGTTGCCGGACGTCGATTTCGGGATTGTCGATGCCGTGTACGCTTGGGCGGACGGTGAACCTCTGGCCGTGATTCTTCACGACATGGATCTGACCGGCGGCGATTTCGTACGCAACATGAAGCGCCTGGCTGATATGTTGCAGCAGATCGCGTCGGCACTTCCCGGCGTTCCGGAATACGAAGGGCCCCTGTCTGCGCATGCGCGTGCCGCTCAGTTGATGATCAACAGGGGAGTCGTGGCATACTCGGGTGTTGACTGAGGAACAAGGGGTCGCGGGTTCATTGATTCCCGTCCGTCATGGGCGGGTCCGGGCTTGCGCCCTCTCATGCCATGGCTGTTACATCGGGGGAATATGCGGTGCGTCCGGGCTGTTAGGTATTTTGGATAGTTGACTAAACCCCTAGGAGGAATGGATCGACATGGCAGAACGCAGTCTGCGCGGTATGAGCATCGGAGCCAAGTCACTGGAATCAGACGACAATGTGGATTTCGCAGCCCGTACTGACATCGCGTACGTGTGCCCGAACGGGCATCGTACGATTGTCCCGTTTGCCGAAGGTGCTGAGCCTCCGAAGGAATGGGAATGCCGTTGCGGGCAGATCGCCCATCGTGAAGGCGATCAGGATGCCGAGGACGACGAAATCAACAAGCCTACACGTACGCACTGGGACATGCTGATGGAACGTCGTACCGAGGATGAGCTCAAGGAGCTGTTGGAAAAGCGGCTCCAGATGCATCGTGACGGTTGGATTCCGGATTACGAGTGATTCCTTTGGCCTGGTTCAGCGCACATCATACAAGTGCTGAGCTAGGGTGTGCTGAAGTGCCGTGCCATGGATATCTGTCCTGGCACGGCACTTCTCGTATTTCAGGCGGGTTCCTGTGCGCTGGTTCGAACACGCCAAGGTCACACGTTCAAGGCATAATACAAGTGGGGAGAAGCGTTGAGAAGACGTTTACCTTATCAGCCCCTTCGGAGCATTCGGAGAGAGGACCGTATGACCGTATTGCATTCACCGCGGCGCATTGTGCTGCTTGACCTTGACGGTACGTTGACCAAATCTGACCCGGGCATCATCGCCTGCGTGATCAAGGCGTTTGAGGCGCTTGGCCGCCCGGTGCCAGACGAAGCGGAACTTCACCGGTTCATCGGGCCGGCAATCATCGAATCGATGCAGCGCAATCACATTCCAGATGATCAGTTGGCCAAAGCCGTCGAGATTTACCGTGATTATTACAACAACAAAGCGGTGTTCGACGATCCTAATCATCCCGGGAACAAGGTGCCGGGAAAGCTGTACAACACCGTGTATCCGGGCATTCCTGAGCAGTTGCAGGCATTGAGGGCGGACGGGTATTTTCTGGCCGTCACAACGTGCAAGCCGGAATATCAAGCGAAGCCGATTTGCGAGCATTTCGGGCTTGACAAGCTGGTCGATGCGGTCTATGGCGCCAGCAAAGACAATTCCAGACTTGACAAGGATCAGGTCATCCGGTACGCGTTCGAAAACATGGGCTTCAATGTCGTCCAAGGTGATCGCGCGTTGATGGTCGGTGACCGCTGGACCGATGTCGAAGGCGCGAAGGGATGCGGTTTGGATTGTCTGGGTTGTGGATGGGGGTACGCCGAGCCCGGAGAACTCAACGAACATGGCGCGTACCGGATTATCGACGAAGTCAGCCAGCTGCGTGATGCCGTTGAAGATTATTTCAACAGTGACGAAGACTGAATCATCGGCAATCGATGTTTTGTAATCGCAATGATGTCGATTCGAACATAACACATTCGCCCGGATGCAGAATGATATGCATCCGGGCGTTCTTATTGTGTGCGTGATTCTTTGAAATAACAGCGCATGAAGCGCTTCAGTCAATGACGCCGGAAGCGGTACCGCTAAAATCCGATAATGTACGTTATGTCAGATTGTAACTATTGACCGCTCCCCATACACACAATCGCGTATCTTTCGGCGCTTCAATACAACAACGACGTACGCGTCCATCCCGGCGCATCAGCGGTTCGTGACAATCGGTGCCGATATACCGCGATACGAATCCCAAAGTGGCTGTTCGCCGTCGTATCATTGGCGCAGATGCCGAACGTCATGTGATGACATTGTCACGACGTTGTTGTTATCGCGTGGATCGGCTCGGTACGACCGGCGCGGCTGACGGGCTCGGGTCGAGTCCCGACGGGCCACCCCGGTCACTCTCGTTGGTCACTCACGTTGTTTGCTGAAGAAACGGCATCATCGGTATGTTCGTTGGTATCGCCATTCCCAGTCTGCACCGGCTCGGTATGCTCCAGGTTCTGGCGCCCGGTCAGTTTCGCGAGTGCAGCTTCGGCTTTCGCAGCGCGTGACGCCTGCCGGTACATGAACCACAGCTCCAAGGCGATGAGCACAATCAGAATCGCCCCAGAGACGCCTTCGACGCTGTCATACCAGGACAGCATGGTCTTGCTGATGTTGTCTGCGGCTTCGGTTGCCACGATATACGGTGCCATGGCAAGAATCAACGACACGAAATGCAGGATGATGACGGTTTTGCCGACCGGACGAGGGCCCGCGCTCTCCCCCTCTCCGGCCGCGACGGTTTCGTCTGCCGCAACACCACCATTTGATACTGTCTTGACAGCAGACGCAGCAGACACCGCAGAGGTGGCGGATGCCGAATCCGCCGGGTGACCGGCATGGGAGCGCCGCGTATCCGTCTTCAGCACCATCACGATTACGGTGATGCAACATGCCAAGGCGATCAGCCAGAGCACCAGCGGAAGAACAGTCATCGGAACGCAACTCCTTAGAACTACAAAACAACAAGAACTACCAACACATTCGTAGCGAGCGTATCTGCGAACAACGTCAATCTACAGCAGCAATGGCATACCGCACGTGAGCCCGGCCACTCACACATGCACAAGGAACGGATCATACTCATCCAAGTCCTGCGTGCTGCGTTCCTCGTGCCGGATTTCCAGTTTCCTGCGCATACGGGCTTGCGCAAGCTCTTCGAACGGTCCCCCACCCGGCATCTGGGAAGTGGTGACGGAACCGTCGGGAAACACATCGACATGCGGTTCTAGCTCAAGCCGTTGCTCGATCCCATGCCACAGCGCGGTCACGGAAATGCCGAACACCGCCGCCCCGCTGCCGAGCACATCGCCGATTCTGTCCCCGTCCCGGCATTCGTGCACATGCTCGCCGTCGCTGAGAATCGTCGTATGCTCCAGTTGTGCGGTACTTCGTTGCATGAGATACCCGATGGCTATGGTCACGTTCTGCAGGTTCACGCCTGCGTCAAGCAGCCGTTTGGACACAGCGAGAATCAGTACGTCCTTAAACGAGTACAGCCGTCGTGAGCCGGAACCATGCGAGGCTTTGATGGATGGCTCGACGATTTGTTTCCTCGCCCAATAATCCAGCTGGCGGTAGGTGATGCCGGCGACTTTCGAGGCGACAGTCCCCCGGTACCCGCGTGTCGGCTTGTCGTCGTCGGGAAACGAAAACAACTCCCCCTGGACGATGGTGATGTCACTGGGTGACACAGTAGCGTTCGATGCGTGAGTAACACGATGGACTGCCATGTCACCTGTGCCCTTTCTGAAGAATGCTGCGGTGGCTTGGACAGTACCGAGACCGCAGTGCGGAAAAAGGCGTGATCGTGGGATTGCCGCCGATCACGCCGACATTCAGGCCTGAGCGGCGTTGCCGAAGAACACCAGCCTGAATTTACCGATCATAATCTCGTCACCGTTGTGCAGCAACGCCTTATCCACGCGCTGGCGGTTGACGTACGTGCCGTTGAGGCTTCCCGCGTCGATGACTTCGAACGAGCCGTTCGCACGGCGGAACACTGCATGATGGCGCGACACAGTCGAATCGTCGAGCAAGATGTCCGCGTGCGGATCGCGTCCCACCGTCACCTCGTCCTCGTCAAGGAGATACCTTGAGCCTGATACAGCGCCTCGCGTCGAGATGAGCAGGGCCGTTCCGGGCGACAATTTGGTGATGGTGTCGAGGTCCTCCTGGGTCAGCGGACGGTCGCCGGTCGTGGTAATGGGTATCGTGATGGCAGGCATCCCGATGATGGTCGTTTCGCCTGCGCTTGGAATCGGATCAGTCATACTTGCTATTCTACAGTCTTTGCGTATTGATATTGGGGAACGTCGCGAATCTCGTTGATTTCGACCTTGTCTGATGATGTCACTTTGACTTTCGCGCCGAATTTCACGCTGAGCCTGGAGCCGACGCCGCCGGCGATATTGACGGCGTTCTGCAGATTCTGCGGGTCGCCGATGGCCTTAACCTTGTATGGTGTGGACAATTCCTGACCGTCGCAGATCAGCCCTGTTTTCGTGTCGGCGAAGTAGGTTGACGTCACGACCCTCACGGTGTTGACCGCCATGACTTCAGCGCCCGCATTGCGAAGTTCCTCAATCAGTTCGAACATGGTCGCGGCATCGATGCGATCCTTTGTGCCTTTGCCGATGGTGATGACCACGCCCTTGCCTTGCGCCGCAAGGCGTCCGGAAAGCAGACCGCTGGTCTCTTCGTTCTGCTTGGCGATGCGTTCGGCTTCTGCCTGCTTGTCCGCGGCCTTCTGCAACGCGGTGAGCTGTTCGGTCAGCTGGCTCTTACGCTGTTCGAGATTCTGCACTTGGGAGCTGGTCTCGGTGATGAGCCTGGTAAGTTCGTCCTCGCTCATCGTCTCATATGTTGACGTGGTGTTGTTCAGCTGGATGGCATAGCTGAACCCGAGCAATGCACACAACAAGAGTACGAGCAGGCTGGTCATGAAGCGGGTGCGGGCCGCGTTCGCTTGTAGCGAACGCTTGGGTTTTCTTCTGACAACCGGGAACGATCCCGTCTCGGTATGGTCGTTCGCGCTGTCCGCGACACGCTGGCGGTGCACGCGGCTGAGCAGATCCTGTGGTTCCTTCTTATGGCTCATATGACATTACGCCTTGAAGACGAACCGGCGGATCGCGGACACATTGGAGAAGATTCTGATGCCCAGCACGACGATGACTGCGGTCTGCAGCTGCGAGCCGACGCCGAGCTGGTTGCCCAGCAGCACGAGCAGCGTGGCGGTCAACACGTTGGAAATGAACGAAATCACAAACACCTTGTCGGAGAACGTGCGTTCGAAATACGCACGGGCCGCTCCCAGCAGCGCGTCAAGCGCCGCGACGACCATAATCGGCAGGTACGGCTGCAAGACGACCGGTATATCCGGTTTCACGAAGATACCGATGACCACGCCGATAATCAGCCCCAATACTGCAGCCATTAGTTCGCCCTTTCCGCGTAGCTGATGTCACTTGAGCTTGCCGCTTCCAGTGTAATCGACTTCGCCGTAGTGATTTGCGGGTAAATGCCCGCGCTTTTCAACGTCGTATACAGCGAGCGTTGGCTCTTCTCTCCCACGGCGGCGGCCAACGCGCTACTGTCGCCTATGGCTTGGATCTTATAGGGGCTCTGAACCTGGTTGACACCCACGAGAATCGTCTGCCCCGCGGTGCGCACCGATGTCTGCACACCCAGACGATAGCCGTTGATGGCGATGGCCTCCGCGCCTGCCTGCCATAGAATCTGGATGAACACCTGCAAATCACCGTCGGTGACGACACGGATGTTCGAACTGTTCTCCCGCGGCAACGACCCCGCTGTAGTGTCGCTGTTCGCCGCGATCGGGTTCGCGATGGTCAGCGTGATACCCGGCCCGGTCACCGGAATCGTGCCGTTGGCCATCTCGTCGTAGGTCAAGGTGTCGTCTTTGGTGGTGTTGGCAAGCTTCTTGGACTGGTTCTCCACCTGGACCCTCAAGGAGGAAACTTCGCTATTCAGGGTGTTGAGATGTTTGGTCTGCTGCGTGAGTTCCTTCGCCAGACTGCTGCGGATCTCCTTGCGGGGGTCGGTGTGCAGAATCTGGACGATAATGCTGCCGGAGAATCCCACGGCGATGCAGATGATGAACACGATGACTCGTGTCGACCAAATGCGCAAAGCCGATTTTGGACGCTTGTCCAGCCTCGAATCGCTGAACATCGGGTCCATCGGACGGTTCGTCAGGTCGTCGATGAGCCGCAGCGAATCATCCTCCAGTTGGGGACGCCTGCGCCTCGGAGTGATGGGCATGTCCGGCGACGGCGCTGCATGGTGGGCACCCAGTGATGACGCGGAAGCGGAAAAGACCGCACGCGTGTGCACAGGCGCTGTCTCCTTCGGTACGGGAATGGAGCCCGGCGCCTGTGGTGCCTCATGCAGCGTATCTGCCATACGTCACTGCCCGTTGTCGTTCCTGATCAGTCCCAGCCCCTGATGCGCGTAGATGAGCCCTGCGAGCCAGTACAGCGCGATGCCCCAGATGCAGATGGCCAAGGCCACCAGATGCAAGGTCAATGTTGCCGGATCCTTCCAGATATCGGCGAAAATCAGCAGCACAATCGCCGTCATGAGCAGGGCCGTGCCGGTTTTTCCCACGAAATGGACTGGCAGAGGCCCATACCCGTGTTGTGCGAGCATCACGATGAGGACACCCATGAGTAAATCCCGCAGGCCGACGACAATCAGCACCCACCAAGGGATGACGTGGGCGATGCCGAGGGCGAGGATGCTGCAGAAAATGAGCAGCCGGTCAGCGATGGGGTCGAGAATCTGGCCAAGCTTGCTCACTTGGTTGAACTTCCTCGCGATGACCCCGTCAAGACCATCGGACATGGCCGATAGAGCGATGAGGACCAGCGACGCGAGCATCTCGTGCTTGGATACCAAGACGGCGACCACAGGAATCGAAATGATCCTCAAGACGCTGATGCCATTGGGCACCGTGAATATCACGTCGCGTGCTTCAGGGCTGTACTGCTCCCCTGAGGTGTTGGAATGCGTGTGTGTACCGCTCATAACCACCGGGGACTTCAGATACGGGATGCCTGGAGTGCGGTGACGATGATGCCGCGGGCGCCGACCTCATAGAGCCGATCCATCAGCTGGTTGACTTTTTCACGCGGAACCATGACGCGCACGGCTGCCCACTGCTTGTCGTGCAGCGGAGAGATAGTCGGGCTTTCGAAGCCCGGCGTGACCTCGACCGCGGCGGCGACTTTCGAGACTGGGATGTCGTAATCCATGAGCACGTACCGCTGAGCGGTCAAGACACCTTGAATACGGCGTCCCAGGATGGTCAGGCGCTCGTCGTTCTCAGCGACACGCGGGGAACGGATGAGAATGGCCTCCGAGTGCAGGATCGGGTCGGCGAACACGCGCAGGCCGGCATTGCGCAAGGTCGTTCCGGTGGAGACGACATCGGCAATCAAATCGGCGACGCCCAGTTGCACGGAGGATTCGACCGCGCCGTCAAGGTGGATGATATCGGCGTGGATGCCGCGGGCCTTGAGATAATCGTCGACCAGCTTGTCATAGGAGCTGGCCACGCGCTTGCCGTCGATGTCCTCAAGGCGGTTGATTGAGGAATCCGCAGGGGCCGCGAACCTGAAGGTGGAAGCGCCGAATCCGAGCGGCATATGCTCCACGGCCTCGGTTCCGGAGTTGAGCAGCAGATCGCGGCCGGTGATGCCGACGTCGATGGTGCCGCGGCCTACGTACACGGCGATGTCCAGCGGGCGAAGGTAGAACAGCTCGATATCGTTATCGGGGTCTTCGACGACCAGCTGCCGTGAGTTGCTGCGCAGACGGTACCCCGCCTCGGCGAGCATGTTCCAGGCCGGTTCCGACAGCATGCCTTTGTTCGGCACGGCAATCCTTAACATATTTCCTCCCTTGTTGCTGCGGTTCCCGAAGACAGGACGCTCACAGGTTCTTGTAGATGTCTTCCAGCGTGATGCCACGATCGATCATCATGACCTGAAGATGGTAAATCAGCTGGCTCATCTCTTCCGCAGTGCGTTCCGCGCCTTCGTATTCGGCCGCGATCCAAGTCTCCCCGGCCTCTTCGACGATTTTCTTGCCGATGAAGTGCGTACCTTT
>NZ_JBJEIH010000039.1:0-12448 GCF_051876855.1 Bifidobacterium sp. | reverse complement strand
ATTGACCCGTTCGATTGACGAGGACGACCATGTCACGGATTTCCGTTTCGAATCCAAGAAACGGGGATACGAAGGCTGGGAATGGTCGGTGACGCTGTATCACGACACCGATATTGACGAGTGGACGGTCAACGAATCCTCGCTCGTGCCTACGGATCAGGCCTTGATGCCGCCGGCATGGGTGCCGTGGAAGGACCGTTTGCTGCCCACTGACTTGTCGGTGACCGATTCAATTGGTACCGAGCCGGACGATTCCCGGCTCGAGGACGGTTTCCGCCGTACCGAGCCGTCCGCGGCTGCGCCGACGCCCGATGCTGACCAGACGCAGGCTGAGGAACAGGGTGAAGATGGGCGTACACAAGCCGAAGACGATGTATCCGCACAAACTGGGGATACGCCGGACAACCCCGAGGACGAATCGGTGACCTCCGCGGAGGACCTTGAGGACAGTGTCGAGGAATTCATGCTGTCCCGCCGTCACGTACTCAGCCCGCTGGGACGGGACCAGACCGCAAAACGCTGGTATGAAGGTCCTCACGGCCCCAAGGCGCTGTCCACGAAGACGGCGGCTGGCAATCTGTGTTCGACATGCGGGTTCTTCGTACCGCTCAAAGGTGATTTCGACCGGATGTTCGGCGTTTGCGCGAACAAGTGGAGCCCCGACGACGGCCGTGTCGTTTCGCTTGATCACGGGTGCGGGGAGCATTCGGAAATCGATCCGCCGCAGCCGTCGCATCTGTGGGTGCAATCGAAACCCGCCTACGACGACATGCATATCGATGTCATCGCCCAGTCCCCGCGTGAGGAGCGTGGTCAGGTCGAGTTGCTTGAAGAGGCCAGCGAAGCCGATATCGACAACAACACCGTCGAGGATGACGAGACGGATAGCGAGGAGCGCGATGACACCCCGCAGACCCCGCAGATCGAATCGGTGATCACCATGGATGATTTGGAAGCGGCCGGGTTCCCCGAGACCGATCAAGGCGACGACGGTGACGATGTTGACGATGCCGGAGACGAAGCCGAGGTGGCTGACGATGCGACTGCCGCGACTGCCGACGCGCCAGACGCGCCCGACACCGGTGATGCGGATAACGCTCAAGCTGAGGCCGACGACACCGCTGGCAACGCTGACACCGCTGAAGCCGCTCAGAACGCGGAAAACACTGAAACCGGTGATGCTGCGAATCCGACTGATACTGCCGGCACCGACGGCATCGGGGACAATCCCCAAAGCGCCGACTGAGCCGGCTTGACCGTTTCACTTACAGTAAGGGCCGTCTGCCGTGCAGGATGTGAATCCTGCGGGCAGACGGCCCTTGTCGTATCTGTACAGTCTATCCGCACAGCGCGCGGCCGGAAACACTCAGTGCACGACCGTCACCGTGCATTCTGCGAAATTCACGAGCTGACGGGACACCGAGCCAAGGAAATGCGCGTCCAGGCCGCTCAACCCGCGTGACCCGACCACCAGATGGCTTGCGTAGCGTGAAGCGCTGATCAGTCCCTTCGCCGCGGGGATATGGAACGCATTCGCATGGACGTCCACCGTGTCGGGGATATGCGCTTGCGCGACGACATCGTCAAGCAACTGTTGCGCGCGTTGCTGATCCACCGACATCGGCGCGACCGCGTTCTCATAGCCCGGAACAGTGTCCAGATCCTTGAGCTGCCAGCAGAACAGGATATGCAGCGGCGCCCCATGGATGCGTGCCTCATCGACTGCGAACGCCAGCGCGCGTTTCGAGATGGCCGAGCCGTCAATACCCACGACAACCGGCTTACTGCGGTTTTCGCCGACAACCGGCGGCTGCGCGTAGTGCACTGTCGAATCTCCCGGAGTCAGCGAATTGGCGATGGCGTCCTGCACATCGGCTTCCTCATCGCTGGCGAACCTCACGACTGTGACCGGAACCTTCGCTTCCTCCGCAAGCGAAGCGGACAGCGATCCTAGGAACCAACGGGCAACACGATTGAGTGAC
Organism: Bifidobacterium sp.; assembly: GCF_051876855.1. GTDB lineage: Bacteria > Actinomycetota > Actinomycetes > Actinomycetales > Bifidobacteriaceae > Bifidobacterium. The sequence continues at coordinate 10,466 of NZ_JBJEIH010000039.1, read as the reverse complement.
CGGCGGCCGACGACAATCTGCTGCGCGTTCGACCCGAGTTCGAGCAGCGCATGCGTGCCGGTGGCCCGAACCGAAGTGAGTTTGAGCTTCTCAGGATCGAAATCCATGTCGGCGCCCGCCCTGTCGACCCAGTCGCGCAGCCGGGCCGTCATCTGCTCGCGTACGTCTTTCCACGCATCATCGGTTTCGGGCTTCGCGCCCATATCCCACGAATGGGTCCATCCGAATACCGCATTGACATGCTGTCCGGTCAGTGAGGCTTCGCCCAAGGCCCAGCGCAACGCGGCGAATGATTCGTCGGAACCGTCCACACCGACGACGATGTCGGCCTCGCGGCCGGTGACCTGTCCAAGATTGTCCGTCATTTCATCCTCCTTGAGGCGGCTTACGAGGAAGCTTACACTGCCAAGCATATCGTCTTGTTTGCGTTGATAGCGCAATTGCCACGCATGAGGGAAGAAACGTCACCGCGAATCTGTAAAGTGAAGTGGACAAACAACAGTGGAAGGACAAGCATGTTCGAACGGTTTACAGACCGTGCACGGCGCGTGATCGTGTTGGCGCAGGAAGAGGCTCGCTCCCTGCAGCACAACTACATCGGCACCGAACATCTGCTGCTCGGCCTGATTCGCGAGGGCGAGGGCGTCGCCGCCAAGGCGCTCGCCTCCAAGGGCGTGAATCTGCAGGATACCCGCAAGCAGGTTGAGGAGATGATCGGCAAGGGCAATGCGTCGCCCAACGGCCACATCCCATTCACCCCACACGCCAAGCAGGTGCTCGAACTGAGCCTGCGTGAGGCGCTGCAGCTGGGGCACAGCTATATCGGCACGGAGCACATCCTGCTCGGCCTGATTCGCGAGGGCGAGGGCGTCGGCACACAGGTGCTCATCAAGATGGATGTCGATCTGGGTGAGCTGCGCAGCACGGTCATCGATATGATCCGCGGCAATTCAACCGGCCCGGATACCGACAACAAGGGCGAACTGGCGAATGCCGGCGGCGTCCAGGACAAGCGTGGGCAGACCGGCTCGGCGATTCTCGACCAATTCGGTCGCAACCTGACCGCCGAAGCCGCGGAAGGCAAGCTTGACCCGGTGATTGGCCGTTCCGCGGAAATCGAACGTGTCATGGTCGTGCTGTCCCGCCGCACCAAGAACAATCCGGTGCTGATTGGCGAGCCGGGCGTCGGCAAGACCGCCGTAGTCGAGGGGCTTGCGCAGAAGATCGTCGCGGGCGATGTGCCGGAAACGCTTAAGGACAAGCAGGTTTATTCCCTTGATTTGGGCTCCATGGTGGCCGGTTCGCGCTATCGCGGCGATTTCGAAGAGCGCCTGAAGAAAGTGCTCAAGGAAATCAAGACCCGCGGGGATATCGTCCTGTTCATCGACGAAATCCACACGATTGTCGGCGCCGGTAGTGCCGACGGTGCTCTGGGCGCGTCCGACATGCTTAAGCCGATGCTCGCTCGCGGCGAACTGCAGACCATTGGCGCGACCACGACCGAGGAATACCGCAAGTACATCGAAAAGGACGCGGCGCTGGAACGCCGTTTCCAGCCGATTCAGGTCCATGAGCCGTCGATTGCCGAGACGATCGAGATCCTCAAGGGTCTGCGTTCGCGGTATGAGAACCATCATCACGTGACCATCACCGATGGCGCGTTGCAGGCCGCCGCCGAGCTGTCCGCGCGCTACATCCAGGACCGTCACCTGCCGGACAAGGCGATTGATCTGATTGACGAGGCCGGTGCGCGGCTGCGGATCAAGCGTCTGACCGCCCCGCCCGAGCTCAAGGATCTTGACGCGCAGGTCGCCAAGGTGTCCGCCGAGAAGGACGAAGCCATCAAGAAGCAGGACTTCGAGAAGGCCGCGGAACTGCGTGACAGCCAGGAGAAGCTGGAAGCCGAGCGCAAGGAGAAGGAATCCTCGTGGCGCGAAGGTGAATCCAACGTGAAGATGGAAGTGAACGAGGAGGTCATCGCCCAGGTCGTGGCCAGCACGACGGGCATCCCGGTCTTCAAGCTCACCCAGGCGGAATCCAAGAAGCTGCTCAACATGGAAGCCGAGCTGCACAAGCGCATCATCGGCCAGGACGAAGCGGTTTCCGCGCTCGCCCGGTCTATCAGGCGTACGCGTGTCGGCTTGAAGGATCCTAAGCGTCCGGCAGGCTCCTTCATCTTCGCCGGCCCCACCGGCGTCGGCAAGACGGAGCTCGCCAAGACCTTGGCACAGTTCCTGTTCGATGACGAGGACGCGTTGATTCGCGTCGACATGTCCGAGTTCTCCGAGAAGTACGCCGCATCCCGTTTGTTCGGCGCGCCTCCGGGGTATGTCGGGTACGAGGAGGGTGGCGAGCTCACCGAGAAGGTGCGCCGCAAGCCGTTCTCCGTCGTGCTGTTCGACGAGATCGAGAAGGCCCACCCCGACATCTTCAACACCCTGCTTCAGGTGCTTGATGATGGTCATCTGACCGACGGCCAGGGTCGTAAGGTGGACTTCAAGAACACGATTATCATCCTGACCACCAACCTGGGCACGCGTGATATCGCCAAGGCCGCGAACACGGGCTTCAACCTCGGTTCGGACACCGAGACGAGCTACGACCGCATGAAGGAGCAGGTGTACAGCGAACTCAAGGAACAGTTCCGTCCTGAGTTCCTCAACCGCCTTGATGACATCATCGTGTTCCGTCAGCTCACCGAGCCGCAGGTGCGTCAGATCGTCGATCTGGATGTCAAGCAGCTCAACGACCGTCTGTTCGACCGCCATATGTCGCTCGAACTGACCGACAAGGCCAAGGATCTGCTCGCTGAGAAGGGCTTCGACCCGCTACTCGGCGCACGTCCGCTGCGTCGCGTGATTCAGCGCGACATCGAGGACGCCATTTCGGAGAAGATCCTCATGGGCGAGTTGCACGACGGCCAGCGTGTGGTCGTGGACGGCGAAGGCGAAGGCATTCTCGGCGATTTCACCTTCACCGGAGAGGAATTCTCTGAAGGTGACGACGCCGGCAATCCGGATGCGAAGCTGGTCGGCGCCACGCCGGCACCAGCAACGGATACGCCTGCACAATCCGGCGATACCGGAGCTGAAGGCAACGGAGACATGCCGTCGTTGTCGTAAATTCGTCCGCGATTGTCGCCACTGTTGAGGGGTGGTCCTGCACGGTTTGCAGGGCCACCCCTCTCGCGTTGTATTGTCGTGTTGTATCACTGTCTTCTGTCGCAGCGTCGCGCCGATGATAACAATCACGTCACCTCGTTGCCCGTCACCAACCCGGTGACTCCGAGACATCTCGACCAGGCTATCGGGCAGAATCGGGTAGGGCAGGGTAGCGCAGGGTAGACCAGGGTAGGGTAGCGTAGGGCAGGACTGCTTGGCTGATAAGCAAATCGTCGGAATCCCGACACTTGCGGGACTCCGACGATTTGTGTACGTACGGCTGGCAGCCGACTACTTGATGGCGTTCAGCCACTGCTCCTTGGTCGCCTTCTCGGCTTCCAGCTTGGCCTTCTTGGCCGGGTCGGATTCCGCGGCGATCTTGTCGTCAAGCTCCTTGAGCTGGGCGTTGAGCTGTTCTTCGAAGCTGGACTTGCGGGCGTCCGCCTCCGGATCGCTCTTCTTCCATGCGGCGTCCTCAACGGCCTTGATCTGACGATCGACTGCGTCAAGACGGTCTTCGATGCGACGCATGTCCTCGCGCGGCACGTATCCGATCTGATCCCATTCGCCTTGGATTTCCGCGAGCTTCTGACGAGCCTGCTTTGCGGCCTTCGCATCGGCGACCGGCACCAGCGCCTCGGCCTTCTTCAGCAGCTCTTCCTTCTTCGCGAGATTCTCCTTCTCGGAAGAATTGATCTGATCGCGATCGGTCTGACGGGCGTTGAAGAAGGTGTCCGCAGCTTCACGGAACTTCGCCCACAGCGCGTCGTCATCGTTGCGGCCCGCGCGACCGGCTTTCTTCCAACGGTCCATCAGTTCGTTGAACTTGCGGGAGGTTTCCGCCCAGTCGGTGGAATCCTTGATCTCGTTCGCCTCGGCGATGATCGCTTCCTTCTCGGTCTTGGCGTGTGCGCGCTCATTGTCGCGAGCCTGCGCCCACTTGCGACGCTGCTGGTTGAAGGTCGTGCGCGCGGCGGAGAAGCGCTTCCACAGCGCGTCGGCATCGGCACGGTCAATGCGCACGGAATTGCGCTGATGGGCCTGCCATTCGTCGAACAGCGCGCGGAACTTGTCAGCGGTCGAACGCCAGTTCGTGTTGTCGCCCAGTCCGGCGGCGACGGCTTCGGCCTTCTCCACAATCGCCGTACGCTCCTGGACCGCCTTGGCGACGGCTTCCTTGCGGCGGTTCGCGAGTTCTTCCTTCTTCGCCTCGCCATCCTTCTTGAGCTGCTCGAATTGCGCACGCAATTCGGCGACATCGCCTACGACAGCGGGTTCCTTGGTCTCTTCACCCAGCAGCTTGACCGATTCGTCAATCTCGTGGGGCTTGATGGTGTTGGACTTCAGCCGGTTGGCGAAGACATCGAGCTTCTCCTTCAAATCGAGGAACCGGCGGGCGTACAAGGCGAGTGCCTCTTCCTTTGAGGCGTCGGGGAACTGGCCGACTTCGCGCTCGCCGTCTCCGTCCTTGACGTATACGGTGCCGTTGTCGTCAACGCGTCCGAAGGACTCTGCCTGCTTGACATCCTCATCCGAATACGCTACGTGCGTCGCGGGAGCCGCGTTGTGATGCGCCGGCTTCTTCTTGGCGAACGCCGCGGGCGACGGCGCGTGATGCTTGATGTTGGCAGGAGAGGGGACCGCTGCCGGTTTGGCGCCGGTTTGCGGTTGCGAGGCAGTCTTCGTCGTCTGCCCCGCGTTTTCGGTGGTGTTCTTTGGTTCGGTGACGTTTTCGTCGGCCATGGCCAGCTCCTTAAGCTCATGTAGTGAGGGGTCACGGGTCGCATGAGGTCGTATGAGACGGTGCCGCATGTTTTCCGCAACTTCACTTATTATAGGGAATCGTGGCTAAAGGCGCATCAATTTCAGGATTTCCAGAGTGGCTCCCCTCTGAACGTGTTGTGGAGCAGCGTGTCATTGACACGCTCCGTAGGGTTTTCGAGCTCAATGGCTTTATCGGCATTGAGACGCGCGCCGTTGAAACTGGCGCAAGTCTGCTGAAGAAAGGCGAAACCAGCAAGGAGATTTACCTGCTGTCGCGTCTTCAGGAAGTCGGCCATGAATCCGACACGCCGATTGAGGAGCGTCTTGGTCTGCACTTCGATCTGACGGTGCCGCTGAGCCGGTATGTGGTCGAGCATTCCGGCACGCTGGCGTTCCCGTTCAAGCGTTGGCAGATCCAGAAGGTCTGGCGTGGCGAGCGTCCGCAGGAAGGCCGCTTCCGCGAATTCGTCCAGGCTGATATCGACGTGGTCGGCAATGGTGATTTGCCCGAGCATTACGAGGTCGAGCTGCCGCTGGTCATGGTCAGCGCGTTGGAGCAGCTGCGCGAGTTCGGCCTGCCGAAAGCGACTGTGCATGCGAACAACCGCAAGCTGTCTGAAGGCTTCTACCGCGGGCTCGGCCTGACCGACATCGAAGGCGTGCTGCGCGAGATTGACAAGCTTGACAAGATCGGCGCCGACGAGGTCGCGCGTCTGTTGATCGAAGGCTGTGGCGCGAACGAGACCCAGGCGCGTGCTTGCCTGGAGCTTGCCGAGCTGACGGCAGCCGATGGCAAGGAGCTCGCAGAGAAATTCGACGCGCTGTGCGCCAAGCATGGCATTGCGACTGACAGCGAGGCTTACGCACTGGCCCGCCAGGGGCTAGATACGCTGGCGATGATCGTCGACGAGGCGGCTCGCATCCGCCCCGGCTCGGTGATCGCCGACCTCAAGATCGCGCGCGGTTTGGATTATTACACCGGTTCCGTGTACGAGACCTTCCTTGACGGCGCCGATTCGCTCGGTTCCATCTGCTCGGGCGGCCGCTACGACAATCTCGCCTCCCAGGGCAGCAAGCGCTACCCGGGCGTTGGCCTGTCCATCGGCCTGTCCCGCTTGGTGTCCTATATGCTGCACACCGCGGGCGCGCACGCCTCGCGCATCTCCCCGGCTGCGGTCATGGTCGCGGTGTGGAATGAGGACGACCGTCCGGCCGCCAATGCGATCGCCAACCAGCTGCGTTCCCGCGGCATTGCGGCAGATGTTGCGCCGACCGCGGCGAAACTCGGTAAGCAAATCAAGTACGCCGACAAGCTGGGCATTCCGTACGTGTGGTTCCCGGCAGCGGCGAGCGAAGACGGAGAAGCCAAGAGCGATGAGGTCAAGAACATCATCACCGGTGATCAGACCCCGGCTGATGCCAAGTCGTGGGAGCCGGATACTGTGTATGCCCGGCAAACTGTCAACCTGTAAACAAGACTGAAATGCTTGGAAAACCCGGTTTTCCGCCGATTTCTGAGGACTTGACAAGAATAGAGGAAGCATGAGCCAGACGGCTTACAGAACACATCATGCCACGGAAGTGACCGAGGCGCTGATCGGGCAGAAGGTCACGCTCGCCGGTTGGGTCGATCGTCGTCGCGACCACGGCGGTGTGGCGTTCATCGATCTGCGCGACAACACCGGTCTCGTGCAGATCGTCATCTATGACGAGGAAATCGCGCGCCCGCTGCGCAGCGAATTCGTCATCCAGGTCACCGGCGAGGTTCGTCTGCGCCCGGACGGCAATGAGAACACGCATCTGGCCACCGGCAAGATTGAGGTTGTCGTCGAGGATCTTAAGGTGCTCGCCAAGGCCGACGCCCTACCCTTCCAGGTGTCCACCGCGCTCGAGAACGAGTCCGAGAACAAGCTTCCGGGCGAGGACGTACGTCTCAAGTACCGCTATCTTGATTTGCGCCGCCCGCAGATGCAGCGCAACTTGAAGCTGCGTTCCGATATGACGAAGGCCGCGCGCCACGCGCTCGAGGACATGGACTTCACTGAGGTGGAGACCCCGACCTTCATCAAGTCCACCCCTGAAGGCGCCCGCGACTTCCTCGTGCCCGCCCGCTTGGTGCCGGGCTCCTGGTATGCGCTGCCGCAAAGCCCGCAGCTGCTCAAGCAGCTGCTCATGGTCGGCGGTGTCGAGCGGTACTACCAGCTGGCACGCTGCTACCGCGACGAGGACTTCCGCGCGGACCGTCAGCCGGAGTTCACCCAGCTCGATATGGAAATGAGCTATGTCGACCAGGAGGACGTCATCGCGATGGCCGAGAAGGTCATCCAAGCGATCTGGAAGACCCGCGGCTATGACATCAAGCTTCCGCTGCCTCGCATCTCCTGGAAGGATGCGATGGACAAGTACGGCTCCGACAAGCCTGATCTGCGGTTCGGCAATCAGCTCATCGAGCTGACCGACTACTTCAAGGACACGCCGTTCCGCGTGTTCCAGGCCCCGTATGTCGGCGCGGTGCTGTTCAAGGGCGGCGCCTCGACTCCTCGCCGTCAGTTCGACGCATGGCAGGAGTGGGCGCGCCAGCGTGGCGCGAAGGGTCTGGCCTACGTGCAGTTCACTGAAGACGGCGAGCTGAAGGGCCCGGTCGCCAAGAACCTGTCCGAGCAGGAGCGCAATGGTCTCAAGGAGGCTGTGGGCGCTGAGGACGGCGACGCGGTGTTCTTCGCCGCTGGCGCCCGTGAATCCTCCCAGCTGCTGCTGGGCGCGGCTCGTGTCGAGCTCGCCCGTCGCGCGGGTCTGCTGCATCCGGACGAGTTCGCGTTCACCTGGGTTGTCGACTTCCCGCTGTTCAAGCCGACCGATGATCCGGATGACGATGATGTGGCAGTCGGCCACTCCAAGTGGACTTCGATGCATCACCCGTTCACCATGCCGAGCGCTGATTGGATTGATAAGTTCGACAAGGATCCGGAGCATGCGATGAGCGATTCGTACGACATCGTGTGCAACGGCGAGGAAATGGGCGGCGGTTCCGTGCGTATCCACCGTGTGGACATCCAGGACCGTGTGCTCAACGTGCTGGGCATTGGCAAAGAAGAGGCCGAGGAGAAGTTCGGCTTCCTGCTCGAAGCCTTCAAGTACGGCGCCCCGCCGCACGCGGGTATCGCGCTTGGCTGGGATCGTACGGTGTCCCTGCTCGCCGGCGCCGATTCCATTCGTGACGTCATCGCCTTCCCGAAGGCTGGCGGCGGTCGCGACCCGCTGACCGGCGCTCCGGCTCCGATTTCCGACGAGCAGCGTGCCGAGACGGGTGTCGACTACGACCCCGAGGAGGACGAGGACTGAGCCCTCGCATCCGGCAGGTGTCCGGCTAACCCCGTGCGACAGCCAGCAGGCGAATGCGTCAGCTGGATGCCCATGCCATAGGGCGATGCCGTGGACACGAAAAATTAACATCCAAGAAACATGGTGCCCTGTTCCGCGCAATGGTGCGGAACAGGGCATCTGTGTTCCAGCGAACGGCGGCACCGCCAACAGGTGCGGGAAAAATTTTGTGGGACGACCCTGACTTTGTGCCTCGAACCGGTTAGACTGGCATGCATGTTAGAAATCCAAGAACAAGAAACTGCGAATTCTGCCGTTCCGCAGGCGCAGGACACGCATCCGCTGGTCGAACTGACCCATGTCGAGAAGCATTTCGGTCACCTGCACGTGCTCAAGGACATCAATCTCACCGTCAACAAAGGCGAGGTACTGGTCGTGGTCGGGCCGTCCGGTTCCGGTAAATCCACGATGTGTCGCACCATCAACCGTCTGGAGACCATCGATTCGGGCGATATCCGCATCGACGGCAAACCGCTGCCGCAGGAAGGCAAGGAACTCGCCGCCTTGCGCGCCGAAGTCGGTATGGTGTTCCAATCCTTCAACCTGTTCGCAAACAAAACAATCCTCGAGAATGTGACGCTTGCCCCGATCAAAGTGCGTCATATGCCCAAAGGCGAGGCGGAAAACCTCGCCATGGACCTGCTCGCGCGCGTCGGTGTGGATTCGCAGGCCGAGAAGATGCCGGCCCAACTGTCAGGCGGCCAGCAGCAGCGTGTGGCCATCGCCCGGGCGCTCGCGATGAAACCGAAGGTCATGCTGTTCGACGAGCCGACTTCGGCGCTCGACCCGGAGATGGTCAACGAAGTGCTTGATGTGATGACCGAACTCGCCCACGAAGGCATGACCATGATCTGCGTGACCCACGAGATGGGATTCGCCCGCAACGTTGCCGACCGTGTCGTGTTCATGGCGGACGGCAAGATCCTCGAATCGGGCACGCCGGACGAGTTCTTCGAACACCCCAAGACCGACCGCGCCAAGGACTTCCTATCCAAAATCCTCACCCACTGAACATCATGTTCCATCGGTGTGAGACCGCCTCGGGGGATGGGAGCGGACGCCGGTGGCACCAAGGAAAAGGCATTATGAACAAGAGATTGAGCAGTATGGCTGGGCGCATCGTGCGCACGGCCGTGGCTGCAGTATGTACGGTCGCCTGTGTGCTGTCCGTCGCTGCCTGCGGCGCGGACGACGAAGCAGGCAAGATCCGTATCGGCATCAAATTCGACCAGCCGGGCCTGGGTTTCAAGAAGTCCGGCACGTATGTCGGTTTCGACGTTGATGTGGCTAAATACATCGCAAAAAGCCTCGGCTATTCCGAGGACCAGATCATTTGGAAGGAAGCGCCGTCCAAACAGCGCGAGGCGATGCTGCAGAACGGCGATGTCGATATGATCATCGCCACGTATTCCATCACCGATGACCGCAAGCGCGTGGTTTCCTTCGCCGGCCCGTATTTCGTCGCCGGGCAGGACCTGCTGGTACGCAAAGGCGAAACCGGCATCAACGGCCCGCAGGACCTCAACGGCAAGCGACTGTGCTCGGCGACCGGTTCTACTTCCGCTGTCACGGTCAAAGAGCGGTTCGCCAGTAAGGTGCAGCTCATGGAGCAGCCCGGGTTCGCCGAATGTGCGACTGCGCTGCTGTCAGGCATCGTCGACGCGGTAACCACGGACGATATCATTCTCGCGGGCCTCGCTTCGGCGTCACGCGGCAGGTTGCGGGTCGTCGGTAAGCCATTCACCGTCGAGCGTTATGGCGTCGGCATCAAGAAGGGCAATACGAAACTCGCGTCGCAGATCAACAATGCCATCACTGAGATGATCCAGGATGGCTCCTGGAAGCGCGCAATCGACGACAACACCAAAGGCATCGCCTATACGCCGAACGCCAAATACAACCCGCCGACACCTACGGAAGGGGAGAAGCAATGAACGCATTCGCACAGTTGTTCAGCCAGTATGACATTCCCGGTGCCTTCCTGGTGAACATCGAGCTGACCCTGTGGTCGGCGTTGTTCTCCACGATTCTTGGCGTGATCCTGCTGCTCATGCGGATTTCTCCCATTTCCTCGCTGCGACGGGTCGCCAGCGGATATGTGGAACTGTTCAAGAACATGCCGCTGACCATCATCATGGTGTTCATGGTGCTCGGCGTCTA